>JBDNDT010000083.1:0-8189 GCA_046718985.1 Cytophagales bacterium | reverse complement strand
ACTCCAATGAAATCGCTCGATGAATTGAAAAGACCCGAACCGGATGAACCACTTTCAAGCACGCCCCAGTGATATTCTTTGACCATGAAGCGGGTGTCAATGAAGGGAAGTTTTAGATATTTACAAACTTGTTCTGTTGACCATCTCCTTTCCCAAATCCAACCAATTAATAGGTCTATCACTTTTGTAACCATATGGCAGCCATATTGTATATATTGACCATGCGGATTTTGAAGAACACCCATGGGTTTAGCCGCTTTTTTTAAAGAACCCGCAGGATGACTAATGTTTAAGTAATCACCATAAATAGGGGTGATAAAACCCGGATTCCAACCTGCATAATAAACATTGAAATGAGGGGGGAGCGGTGGACCTAGAATCTCGCAAAGAGCGAAATCACCATATGCACAGGATAGTTTTTCAATAAGTTTTATGTTGCATAAATAGCTAATTTCTTCGCCTTTAGAATTAGGGAAAAAAACTTGATGGTGCAAATTAGTAGGAGCTTGATAATTGAATATTAATCTATATCTAGTGTTGTTGACATCCAAATCATTACCAGTACATCTCTGTCCATTTTCTTTAAAACAATGCCAAGCTGTAATAAATAGATTGGATGGCTGACCATTCGATGCATCATTATTAATAAGAGTGGCAGAACAACTAGAATTGGCACTACTGTCTATAAATTTAAAAACAGACCTCTTTAGGATTTCTCTAAAAATAGGAACATTTGTAGAGTTAACATCAACATCACATGACGGTTGTGTGATTGCAATAGGATCTACAAAATTGTAGCTTGTTTGAGAAAAACCTGTAACAGTTAGAAAGAAAGTGATAAATGTATAAGTTCTCATTTTGGTTTTAGTCTTGTAATTTAAACTTTTCGATATTGTTTTCTATTAAAATAATTCCTTTGTTTTTAACAGCCGTTATTTTAAATCCAGCTTCACAAAAACCATCATTTCCATAATCAAAAACTATTGTATCACATAAAGAAGTTGGATCAAAACATAAGTTGTATTTTAAACCAGAATTATTTCTTTCACAGTTTATAATATTGTTGTTTGATTCTAATTTAAAGTAATATTGATATTGGTCTAAGCTTAATTTTAGAAATTTTGAATTTTCCTTTTCTAGGAAATTAGACTTGTCAAAACTAAACAAGAGTTCTATAAATTTACTTTTTCTGCAAACAATCCTTTTGTCTTCTTCTTCATTTTCTTTAAAACTCAAAATTCGTAAAGTATCAATTTCTCCATTTTTGGTTTTAAACGCCTGTTTTGTATTAAGATTTTGATACTGCAACCAAAATTTATCTTTGTGGTATGAATAAAAGGGTGTTCTGATATGATTAATATTGTTATCATTACATTTGATACAACTCATGATACAAAACAAAATAAATACATTTGTAGCATAAAATATAAGTAAGCTATTTATAGTTATGTTTAGTTTTTTAGAACTCTGAAACATATTTTTATTTATATAAGTCATAGTATTTAATTTTTTTATACTATATAGAGTATAGAGTTATTCTATTTTCAAAACATAAGATTAAATTTTGATTAAAATCAAATTCACTCCCTTGGCAGGTTTCACCGTCTGATTTGAAACAATGCCATGCTGTAATGAATAGATTTGAAGGTTGTCCATTTAAAGCATCGTTATTGATAAAAGTAGCTGAACAATAACTTCTATCTGTAGTCAATCTAAAAATAGCTCTCTTGAGGTCTTCCCTTACATTATTTACATGGCTAGAATTTACATCAACGTCGCATGAATGTTGCTCAAGACGGTCATCAAATGGTTCAACAAAATTGTAAACAGTTTGTGATTTGCCTGCTATGTTTAATAGAGCTAAAAACAATAAAATATATTTAGTCATGATTTTTAATTTTCTATTAATTCTAAAATATTTTTACCTAAAGAACCTATCTTCACAATTCCTTTTTGTTTTTTCAAGCTAAAATTGTTTGATACAAAATTCAATTGTGAAGTGTCACAGGAAAGTTTTAAAGATTCGTTAAACTGATTGTAAAAAGCATCATTTAGACAAGTTTCATAGTTTTTAAGGTTTAATCTCATCCAATTAATTGGTTGATTACTTGATTCGTTAAAAAATTCAATTTTATCTTCAACTCCTAAAGTAATCTTTATTAACTTTGAGTCTTGATCATTCAAAAAACTAAACTTATCAAATGATAATGTTACCCAAACGGTTTCATATGCATATCTACACCCTTTAGTGCTATTTGGCACTATTCTATTATAACTTATCACTCTCAAAGTGTCTATTTCACCAATATCATTTTTAAAAGTATATTTATTATTTATATCAGAATAGACTTCAAGAAGATTTTTTATGTATAAGTCATTCCATGGACTCATTTTTCTTGGTGGTTGAACCGAGTTTCCACAACAACCAAAAAGTATATAAACTAATGAAGTTAACTTTAAAGTATGTTTTAAAATTGATAGATAATATGATTTCATGTTTCAATGCCTAAATAAATAAACAGAACTAAACAACTGACTTCTTGCTTGTAAAATTTGATTCGTTTTGCTTTCATCACCAATCACTTGAAAAACCATCAATTTGTTTGGCTCAATTATAATTTTGCTAAAGGTTAGAAAGCCATTCTTCAAACCAACATTAGCTTCTTTATACAAAAGACCATCATGAATAATCTGAAACTCTGTCAGCTCGCCATCAGTGTTCAAAAGCATCAATTTTGCAATGATTCTTAAAATGTTTTGTTCTCCTGTGTAATTTATTATTTCAGAAAACTCAGGATTGTTCGCGAAATCAGCGTTGCCCATATAGGTAACTATAACGTTCACCAAGGTGTCTGACGTTGTTCCAGAATGCATAATCAATCCTAGAGTATCCGTTTTTAAATAACCTAGTGTTGGAATGGAAAACCTAAACTGGTTGGCTGTTTCTGTGATAGTTTGCCAACCGGTTTGGCTGTGTGCTAAACCAAATGAAAAAAATAAACTGAGTAAAATCTGCTTCATTTTTTATATTATTTACTATTCAATTCCTTCTTCAACTCAATCACATACAAGGTCAATTCTTCTACTTTCTCGAGTAAAAGTCTATTCTTCTCAGATAAGTCTATGTTAGATAGATTTTTTTAAATCAGAAATTTGTCAAATTTTATTTTTCTAGTATCCGATTGGCAATCCTTCATTTTTAAGTTTAATTTGAATTGAATCGAATAATTGCGTTTCAGGATGGATTATTTTTAATTTCAAATGAAGAGTGTCTGATGAAATTGAAAGTATATCAAAAACAAGGTTTTGGTCATCTTTGCTTTTAATTAATATTTTTGTTTCATTGTTGTTAAACTGCCAGTCAGCATCTGATTGTGTTGTATCATGGAACAGCCACATTTTTCCGTTTGGTTCGAAACGCATGACAATTTTGGAAAACTCAGGGTTTACCATTGTGCTGTCATGGTTTGAAACAGAAACACACCTCCATTTGTTGGAGGTAATTAAAAACTGTCTTATTGAGCTAAATGAAGAGCATAACACTAAGAGTAAAATCAAAACAATATTTAATGATTTTTTCATTTTGAAATTATTAGTTTTTCTGTTTGACTATATTTTTCAGACTCAAATCTTAAAAGTATTGTATTTAATGAAATAGTGTTTAAATCAATGGTTAAGGTATAAAAACCCTCTGAATTAGGACGGTCAAAAGTTTTTAATAACTCGCCTTTTAACGAATAAACAAATATCTTTACGTTTTCTTGTTTTGGGATAAAATATTTTGCCTCGACAAATGTTTTTGCGGGGTTAGGGCTTAAAGTAAAACCATAAATATCTTTTAGACTCAACGTTCTCGGTTTTTCAAATTCTGAAAAGTCTATATGAGGTTGTAGTAAAATTGGGGTATTTATTTCTATTCTTTGATTCGAACTGCATGTTCCAATCACTGTCTCGAATGTTGCACCCGGTAGGATATCTAAAGCAAAGTTTGAATTGGTTTCAAAAACTCTTCCATGGATTTCAAATTCTGAACCGGGGTGAACAGTTAAATCTTTATTATGAGCTAAGTTGACTAAATTTTTAGATTTTAAAACTATTTTGTTGTGTGGTTGATAATCTCTTGCAGGGAAAAAATCACCAGATAAGTTTAGGGTGTTATAGCATACTCTATCGACACGAGACAAACCATGTGTAATTTTCCAATATTCAGGATACAAAGTGTTTCTGAATTGAGAAGAAATATTCCATGCTGTATATAATCTTCCAAAATTTTCACCAAAAGGACCGTTACAATTGCTATAACCTCCAGATAATGCACCTATGATTCTTCCATTATTGTTGACTAAAGCACTTCCCGAAGATCCGCGTTCTACAACACCTCTTGACCAAACCGGAATTGTATAATAGGGAGATTCCACATAAGAACAAATTCTTTCAGTTCTAATTTCAGATTTTGTCCACCAACCAAACAGGACTTTGTAAGTAATATCAACTATAGAGGTGATTAAATGACATGTATGATTAGTGTAAGTGGATGCATTGTGAGCTTTTGCCATTTTTTTAATATCACCACTTGGGTGGTGAATCACATGATAAGGAAATTCAGCTCCTTGAAGTATTGAGTTAGTCCAACCTGAATATGAAGGCATAAAATGAGGTGGAATAGGTTCGATTATTCTTAGAAGTGCTAAATCTGTCAGAGCATCTTGAAAAATTATCTCAAATTTTGAAATATGAGAATACCGTTCTCCATTTCTATTTGAAAGTGGAACCGAATTGTTATCACAATTTCTGGATTGGTAGTTAAAGATAAATGTAGAATTTACACCATAATTTACGCCATCTATACAGTGTTTTGCGGTTAAAACTAATTGCTTTTGTTCTTCCTCTGAACCTAAATTTCTTATTAATGTACAACTGCAATCACGAATTTGCGGTTGGATTCCAGCTATAGGTAATTCCATTTTTATAACTGAATTTATATTATTCTCCAAACTCTGTGGCCAATTATCACGGTGAACATTTTTGTCTCCCTGACACCAACCTGAAGAATTAAAGTCAGATTGAGCATTTATCAAAAAAGAGAAAATTGAAAAACTAATTAGAATAATATACTTCATTAATATTGTTTTTAATTCCGTTAATGTTTTGAAAAAAGAAATCATCTAATCGTAAACCAATTTCTTTTTGGTCTGGGGCAAATAAACATTTATTGCACGTATATAGCTCATCATATGCTTTGTAATCAATATTATATATGCTATCCAATAATGTACCGGAACTTTTTATGCTAAAGTTTATCTCTTTTAAATTTTTAATATTTGTTTGTAACCCATATCTTGATTTGAAATCATATATGCTTATGTTAAGTATATGATAGTTATTATAAAAAGTAAAATAAGTGACTGTAAAACTATCTATTAGTTGATTGTCGATTCTTTTATATAAAAATAGCTGTATGTTTTTATTATTTTTTAAATACAAATTAATTGATAATTGATCTTCAGTTTTGCTCTCACACTTCATTTTTGTGCAACAACTAGATACTGCAAACATCAGAAAGCTAACATATAAAAAATCTATTATTATTTTGATTTTCATCATCTTTTTTTTGTTTGTATGAAGATAACATTTCGGTTATTATTTACTATTCAATTCCTTCTTCAACTCAATCACATACAAGGTCAATTCTTCTACTTTCTCGAGTAATAACCTGTTCATCTCAGCTAAATCAATACCGTGCTATTAATCTCGTTTTTTAATTACAAGGATCTATAACGGGAAAGAGTTTCTATATTCAATGACTAACCCGTAGAGACGCCCTGCTAT
Organism: Cytophagales bacterium; assembly: GCA_046718985.1. Lineage (GTDB taxonomy): Bacteria > Bacteroidota > Bacteroidia > Cytophagales > UBA9547 > JBDNDT01. The sequence continues at coordinate 2,360 of JBDNDT010000083.1, read as the reverse complement.
ACACTAAAGTAATGGATGGAATAAAGTTAATGGTCAAAATGAATGTGTTTTATATTGTAAAATACGCTCATCTTTTAATAAAAAACTATTTTAATCAATTTGCGGTGCACTAGCACCAATATTTAGCAGAAAACAATCTGTATTAACATCAATTCTCCATGTTTTTTTAACGTAATTCGTACAGTTTCCCATAGCAGAAATCGTATTTATACCTCTCTTTACTTTAATTAAAATACCTTCATTAGTCCCATGGCAACTAAGTGGGTATTCATATTTTGTTAAGTAAAATTCACCTTGGCTTGCATCATTAACAAAAACTTCAGTATAGCCACAAGGAAACATTGCAAAAATAAGCAGACTGCTTAAGGGTTCTTCTGTTTTTCTTTTACAAGTTTAGAACAGAAACATAATCACCAATGTTATTGTTAATACACATTTACCTTTCATATATTTAAAATTATTTGTTGATAACTATTTTTTCAATCGAATTGTCGGTTTTTAAAATATATAAACCAGAAGGAAAAGAAGAGATATCCAACTTGTTCTCTTCTAAACCTTGAGAAAGAATATTTCCCTTACTGTCCATGAACTGGTATTGTGATGTTTTATTGCCGAAATATAAGTATCCATTTGAAACCGGGTTTGGATGTGAAATATTTTTGAAATAATCACCACTGCTTTCATTATCTACACGGTAAGTAGATTCATTAAATGCAGTATTTATACCATCGCAGCCTGAAAAGCTTTTATATTCAAACATTGAATTCGAAAATGGTTGTGCACAATTCACTAACCATCTCTGGCTTAACTGAACATCAAATATTTTGTTATTAACTGATGGATCAAATTCAAATCCTGGATCTAGAGAAACTTCTGAATAAGGCTCTGCAAATACAGATCTGTTTGAGAAATTCTTAAAAAAGATTAATCCCATTATACTTTTGTTATTATTAATCAATTGTTTAAAATTACCCCAAAAGTTATCTACTGTAACATTTTGACCGTATGGCGGAATACCTACATATACATTTTGCAAATCATGACCAAAAGATGCATACCCATCAACTGGGTTAGCAAACATAGGCTTGGCAGGAGAAACTACTTCATCGATGGAATGATTAACAGTAATATTATTAGAAGACACAGTTTGTATTTTAAAATCTTTTGTAAATGTTGTAACATCTCCATTTAGTTCATGTTTGCTTCTGAGAAACAATTGTACGCGAAGTGCAACTTCAAAATTCTGAGGCACTTTAATTTTTAATTGACTGTAGCATTGTAAAGGAACAAAAGGTGTTCTTAATTTTGAATTATTAAGATTGGTATTAACATGGTTAAAGTCAGTAAATTCCAATTCACCTGATAATAACATTTTATAAATCATATTACTTGTTGCTTTGTCACGATAATAAGACCTTTTTCCGCACCAAATATTTTCTGCTCCTTGATCAAAAGTATATAGATGACCATCACCAGTTAAGTCAACACCCGTTGGATGATAATTTTCATATTGGGTAACGAATGCAACTCTCCCATCCACTACTTCAAGCTCAGTTGATTGATTTACAATGAATTTCAATTCATCAGTTGTTGCTTTTATATTTTTTACAACAAATTCGTCAACAAATCTATCTCTATTTTGGTTACAACTACCTGTTTGATTTACTGTTTCTTTTAGATAAGATGAAAAAGTTGTATATTTTTCTTCGGAAACTTTAGGGGTTTCTTTTAATGTAATTAAACCTACTGGACAATTGAAATAGGAACCATTCTTATCAAAAAAATCTTGATTTAATGAGTTATAAATATCGAATAATGCACCAGGTGCTATGAAACTTATTGGAGACTCATTTAAATTTGAAGTTATCGTTCCATCTAGTTCTATCATAGATCGCGTAATTGTTGGCTGGAACGTTGTAGCTTCTGGTGTTGGAGATTTTGCAAATAATGAAACTAAACTTCCAGCAATTCCAAGAACAGGTACACCAATTCCGGCAATTGCTGCCATAGAGCCAAAAACTTCTCTAACACTTTTGTTTGAAACGATATTACTTACACCCCTAGAACTGTTGTATATTAGTTTGCCCAATCTTGTAGTATTATTTTCATATTTTGCAAGTGTAACATTTAAATTTTTATGCAATTCTGAATAACTTTTTCCAGCATCACCAATTTTAGTTAAGAATTTTTTGCTATTTTCTAAATTTTGCTGAATATTTTTAAGATCACCAGTTTTACTACCATTTGTTATAGGAGAAGTAATCAATAAGTCTTGCAACGAACCTGGAAATCCAATGGTGCCATTATATGATTTTAGAGATTGCGTCGTACCAACCATACTTCCTTTTATTTTGATTTCA
>JBDNDT010000082.1:0-8202 GCA_046718985.1 Cytophagales bacterium | reverse complement strand
AACTTAAACTTTGGGGAAACAGGGTAGGGGTTCAGGTGATTGACCATGGAATGAACTCAGATCCCTCGTCAGTTGCATACGACACCGTAAAAGCCGGAATTGAGCAAAATGCAGATGTAGTAATAATAGACACAGCAGGAAGATTGCACACGAAAGTGAATTTGATGTCAGAACTCGGAAAAGTCAAACGTGTGATTCAAAAGCTAATGCCTGATGCTCCACATGATGTTATGTTGGTTTTAGACGGTAGCACAGGACAAAATGCTTTCATTCAAGCTCAGGAGTTTATCAAGGCTACAGATGTGACATGCCTTACAATAACAAAACTTGACGGTTCTGCAAAAGGAGGAGTGGTGATAGGAATCTCTGACCAATTCAAAATACCTATCAAATTCATTGGAGTTGGTGAAAAAGCAGAAGATCTTCAAGTTTTTAACAAGAGAGAATACATCAATTCTTTATTTTCATAGATTTCGGTAATTTTTTTTATCAACATATTGCATAGACAGAAAATTAATTTAACTTTGCAATCCCAAATCTGAGAGTAGTCAGAAAGGCAGTAGGGGGTGATTCCAGAGCGGCCAAATGGGACGGACTGTAAATCCGTTGTTGTAATGACTTCGAAGGTTCGAATCCTTCTCTCCCCACCATCTGCATACAAGCGGGAGTAGCTCAGTTGGTAGAGCGATAGCCTTCCAAGCTATAGGTCGCGGGTTCGAGCCTCGTCTCCCGCTCTGTTTTAGAGAGCGTAATACAAGCCGATGTAGCTCAGGGGTAGAGCGCTCCCTTGGTAAGGGCGAGGTCGTGGGTTCAACTCCCATCATTGGCTCTAATGGCTATAAATTTAGGGCTTAAAGCCCATTTTGTGTTTATAGGCATTAATTAATTTTTAAAACTTTACAAACAGAAATCATGGCTAAAGAGCAATTTGACAGATCCAAACCCCACGTTAACGTTGGAACAATTGGTCACGTTGACCACGGCAAAACCACTTTGACTGCTGCTATCACTTCAGTGTTAGCTAACAAAGGTCTTGCAGAAAAAAGAGACTTTTCTTCAATTGATAATGCTCCTGAAGAAAAAGAAAGAGGTATTACAATCAACACAGCACACGTAGAGTACCAAACTGAAAAAAGACACTATGCCCACGTTGACTGTCCTGGTCACGCCGATTACGTGAAAAACATGGTTACAGGTGCAGCTCAGATGGATGGAGCTATACTTGTGGTTGCTGCAACTGACGGTCCTATGCCTCAAACTAGAGAACACATCCTTCTGGCTCGTCAGGTAGGCGTTCCTGCATTGGTTGTTTTCATGAATAAAGTGGATTTGGTTGATGATCCTGAATTGTTGGAATTGGTTGAGATGGAAGTAAGAGAATTGCTTTCTTTCTATGAATTCCCTGGTGATGATATCCCTGTAATTCGGGGTTCTGCTTTAGGTGGCTTGAATGCTGAACCAAAGTGGGTCGAAAAAATCATGGAGTTGATGGATGCAGTTGATAACTACATTCCAATCCCTGCTCGTTTAGTTGATAAACCTTTCTTGATGCCTGTTGAAGACGTGTTTTCAATCACAGGTCGTGGAACTGTTGCTACAGGAAGAATTGAAAGAGGTGTAGTTAACGTTAACGATCCGGTAGATATCATAGGTTTGAATGCAGAAGGCTTGAAATCAACTGTTACTGGTGTAGAAATGTTCCGTAAACTTCTTGACAGAGGTGAAGCAGGTGACAACGTAGGACTTTTGTTGAGAGGAATTGATAAAGAAGCTATCAGAAGAGGTATGGTAATCTGCAAGCCGGGTTCAATCACTCCTCACACTGAATTCAAAGCTGAAATTTACGTTTTGTCTAAAGAAGAAGGTGGTCGTCACACTCCATTCTTTAACAAATATCGTCCCCAGTTTTATTTGAGAACTACAGATGTTACCGGTGAAATTGAATTACCTGCAGGGGTTGAGATGGTTATGCCTGGAGATAACATCACAATCACTGTAAAATTGATTTATCCGGTTGCAATGGAAAAAGGTCTTCGTTTCGCAATTCGTGAAGGTGGTAGAACCGTTGGTGCCGGTCAGGTAACTGAAATTATCAAGTAATAATAATTAAACAAATTAAATCCCAGATTTTTCTGGGATTTTTTTTGCTTAAATAGAATATTAACTGTAATTTTGCAGTCCTTTTATGTAAAATACGGGAGTAGCTCAATTGGTAGAGTCGCGGTCTCCAAAACCGAAGGTTGCAGGTTCGAGTCCTGCCTTCCGTGCAAATAGCGTTGTATGAAAAGTGTTATCAACTTTGTTAAAGAGTCTTACACCGAAGTAATGACCCAAGTTACGTGGCTTAGCTACAAAGAGTTGCAGTCAAGTGGTGTTCTTGTACTAGTAGCCTCATTGATTTTTGCTTTGGTCATAGGTTTGGTTGATATTTCTTTCAAAACCGTTATGGAAAAGTTTTATCAGTCAATAAACTAATAGCATTTAATAATGGGTGAATTAAAGTGGTATGTAGTTAGGGCTGTCAGTGGTCAAGAAAAAAAGGTGAAATCCTATCTTGACACAGAAATAGTGAGACAGAAATTAGAGCAATATATCCCTGAAGTTTTGATACCTATTGAAAAGGTTTATCAAATGAGGAATGGGAAAAAGAAAGTGCGTGAAAAAATCACTTATGCAGGTTATGTGTTAGTTTCGGCTGACTTAGAACATGGAGAAGTGATGCATACGATAACTAGTATTCCTGGAGTACTGGGCTTCCTCGGAGACAAATCCGCCGGTACAACCACTAAAATCCCTGTCCCGTTACGACAGTCGGAGGTTAACAGGATACTAGGAGCAGTGGAGGAGAGCAATGAGTTCTCAGCCAAAATGGAGACACCTTTCATCGCTGGAGAAACCATTAAAGTCGTTGATGGACCTTTTAACGGTTTTACTGGCACTGTTGAGGAAGTCTTTGAGGAGAAGAAAAAGCTAAATGTCGTTGTTAAGATATTTGGTAGAAACACTCCGGTTGAATTAAATTATGTTCAAGTAGAAAAACAACTGTAACATGGCAAAAGAAATTGTAGGCTATCTGAAGTTACAGGTTAAAGGTGGGCAAGCTAATCCTTCACCTCCAATTGGTCCGGCTTTGGGTTCAAAAGGTTTGAACATCATGGAGTTTTGTAAGCAGTTTAATGCTAGAACTCAGGATCAAATGGGTAAAGTGTTGCCTGTTCTGATTACAATATTCTCAGATAAATCATTTGAGTTTGTAATCAAAACTCCACCAACACCAGTGTTGTTGCTCGAAGCAATTAAAAAACAAAGTGGATCTGCAGAGCCTAACAGAAACAAAGTTGGCTCAGTGTCTTGGGAACAAGTGAAAACTATCGCTGAAACCAAAATGCCTGATTTGAACTGTTTTAAAATTGAATCGGCAATGAGACTTGTGGCCGGAACTGCAAGAAGTATGGGTATTACCGTTTCGGGAACCCCACCTTGGTCAAATTAACTCAGATTTTTAAAGAATGGGAAAATTAACGAAGAACCAAAAAATGGCAATTTCTAAGTACGATAACTCTAAAGAGTATCCATTATTAGATGCCATGAAACTTGTGAAAGACATCACTTTCACAAAGTTTGACGCATCAGTTGATATTGATGTGAGATTGGGAGTTGATCCAAAAAAATCTGATCAAATGGTTCGTGGTGTGGTAACATTACCACACGGAACAGGAAAATCAGTGAGAGTTTTGGTATTATGCACTCCTGACAAAGAACAAGATGCTAAGGATGCCGGTGCCGATTATGTAGGTCTTGATGACTACATAGCTAAAATCGAAGCTGGTTGGACTGATGTTGATGTTATCATTACAATGCCTACTGTTATGGCTAAAGTCGGAAAGCTCGGTAAAATCCTTGGTCCTCGCAACTTAATGCCTAATCCAAAAACCGGAACGGTTACTTTGGATGTTGGCAAAGCAGTGAAAGAGGTGAAAGCAGGTAAAATTGATTTCAAAGTTGACAAAACCGGAATCATTCATGCAAGCATTGGTAAAGTGTCTTTTACGCCTGAAAAATTGGCTGAAAACGCTCAAGAATTAATTCTTGCATTGTCAAAATTGAAACCAAGCACTGCTAAAGGAACATATTTCAAAAGCATACACTTGTCAAGCACAATGAGCCCGGGTGTAACGGTAGATAAAAGTACAGTAACTGGTGTGTAATCATGACTAAAGAAAAAAAAGGACAAGTGATTGAAGAATTACAGGAAAAGTTTAAATCCTATGATTTCTTCTACATAACTGACGCAGCAGGAATGACTGTTGCGCAAGTTAATGCTTTTAGAAGAGCATGCTTTGAAAAAGGTTTAGAATACAGAGTGATTAAAAACACTTTAATTAAAAAAGCACTAGAAGTTGTTGACTGTGATTATACTTCATTTGAGAAACAAGTTTTAAAAGGGTTTTCTGGAGTGATTTTCTCAAAAGAAAGTGGCAAACTTCCTGCAACATTGTTGAAGGAGTTTTACAAATCTCAGAAAGTTACTAAACCTATTTTGAAAGGTGCAAGTATTGACAAGGGACTATTCATCGGCGCCGAAACACTCGATCAACTCACGAAATTGAAATCAAAGAACGAGATGATAGGCGAAGTAATTGGTCTTCTTCAATCGCCTGCTAAAAATGTTGTATCTGCATTGCAAAGTGCACCAAACAAATTGGCAGGAATCGTTAAAACGCTTCAAGAAAGAGGCGAATAATTTAAAATCAATTTAGTATCAAAAATTAAAATTTCAATAAAATGGCTGATTTAAAAGCTTTTGCTGAACAACTAGTAAATTTAACTGTTAAAGAAGTTAACGAACTTGCACAAATTTTAAAAGACGTGTATGGCATTGAGCCTGCAGCAGCTGCTGCCCCTGTGATGGTTGCTGCTACCGGTGGTGGTGGTGACGCTGCTGCTCCTGCTGAAAAAACATCTTTTGATGTGATTTTGAAAGGTGCTGGAGCAGCGAAACTTGCTGTAGTGAAATTGGTTAAAGACTTAACTGGTCTTGGTTTGAAAGAAGCTAAGGATTTAGTTGACGGCGCTCCTAAGCCTTTGAAAGAAGGTGTATCTAAGGATGAGGCTGAAAACTTGAAAAAGCAGCTTGAAGAGGCTGGTGCTGAAGTAGAAATCAAGTAATCATTTCTCTACAAACATTATGGTTTAGACCTGGCTTAATTATGTCAGGTCTAAACTTGTTTGTATTCAGTGTAAGTTATCTTTTGAAACACTAAAACTCATACTGCCTTGGCAAATTCAAATCTCGTAAAGCGTAAAACCTTTGCATCAATAACACCAATAATTGACTATCCGGATTTTCTAGACGTTCAAATCCGTTCTTTCCAAGATTTTTTCCAATTAGACACTGCAGCTGAAAACAGAGCAGACGAAGGCTTATTTAAGGTATTTAAAGAAAACTTCCCAATCTCTGATTCTAGGGAAAATTTTGTTTTGGACTTTATTGATTATCATATAGATCCACCAAAGTATAGTGTAGATGAATGTATTGATAGGGGACTGACATACTCTGTTCCTTTGAAGGCCAAGTTAAGGTTGTCATGTAATGACGATGACAATGAAGATTTTGAAACAATTGAGCAAGAAGTTTTTCTCGGGAATATCCCTTATATGACAGAAAAAGGCTCTTTTGTTATTAATGGTGCTGAGCGTGTTATCGTTTCTCAGTTACACCGTTCACCCGGTGTGTTTTTTGCAATGAGTAAACACACAAACGGAACAAAATTATATTCTGCTAGAATCATTCCGTTTAAAGGTTCTTGGATAGAGTTTGCCACAGACGTAAATAACGTCATGTTTGCTTACATTGATAGAAAGAAAAAGTTTCCAGTCACAACTCTTTTAAGAGCAATTGGTTTTGGAACTGACAAAGAAATTTTAGACATCTTCGGGCTTTCTGAAGAGATTGATGCAACTAAAGAGAATCTTAAAAAAATCGTTGGTAGAAGGCTAGCTGCAAGAGTACTTCGTTCTTGGACTGAAGACTTTGTAGATGAAGATACCGGAGAAGTTGTTTCAATCGACAGAAATGAAGTGTTAATGGAACGTGATTCAATCATTCAAGAAGATGACTTGGAAGTGATTGAAAAGTCTTCAAGCAAAAAAATCATTCTTCATAAAGAAGATATAAACATAAATGATTACGCTATAATATACAACACGCTTCAAAAAGATAACTCAAACTCTGAATCTGAAGCTGTTGAACAAATATATCGTCAATTGAGAAACACAGAAGCTCCTGATGAGCAGACCGCAAGGGATATTATTCAGAATTTGTTTTTCTCAGACAAAAGATATGATTTGGGAGAAGTTGGAAGATATAGAATAAACAAAAAACTTTCATTGTCTATCAGTTCTGACACCAGAGTGCTAACCAAAGAAGATATCATATCAATCGTTAAGTATTTGATTGGCTTAATTAACTCAAAAGCAGTTGTCGACGATATTGACCATTTGAGTAATAGAAGAGTTAGAACCGTAGGTGAACAGCTGTATGCCCAATTTGGAGTTGGTCTGGCAAGAATGGCAAGAACCATTAAAGAAAGAATGAATGTTAGGGATAATGAGGATTTCAAACCGGTTGATTTGATTAATGCCAGAACCCTATCATCTGTAATTAATTCCTTCTTTGGAACTAATCAGCTTTCTCAGTTCATGGATCAAACTAATCCATTGGCTGAAATCACGCATAAAAGAAGAATGTCTGCTCTTGGTCCAGGTGGACTTTCAAGAGAAAGAGCCGGATTCGAAGTTCGTGACGTACACTATACTCACTATGGTAGATTGTGTACGATTGAAACACCGGAAGGTCCAAACATTGGTTTGATTTCTTCTTTGTGTGTTCATGCCAAAGTTAATGGGATGGGCTTCATTGAAACACCTTATAGAAAAGCGGTAGATGGATTTGTTGTAGATGAAAAAATTACATATCTCACAGCAGAAGAAGAAGACGGATGTCACATTGCTCAAGCAAATGTTAAAATAACCGATGATGGCAAAATCGTTGATGAAAAAATCAAATGTAGATATGAGGGTGATTTCCCGGTTGTAGAGCCACAAAAAATCAACTTGATTGATGTAGCTCCAAATCAAATTGTCTCTGTTGCAGCTTCATTGATTCCATTCATAGACCATGATGATGCGAACCGTGCATTGATGGGTTCAAACATGCAAAGACAAGCTGTTCCTTTGCTTAGACCTGAGTCTCCGATCGTTGGAACAGGTTTGGAAAAGAGAGTTGCCATGGATTCAAGAGCTATCTTGGTGGCCGAGGGGAATGGAGTTGTGGAATATGTTGACGCAAAGAAAATCATCATTAAATATGAACTTTCTGAAGAAGATGCTTTCACTACATTTGACTCTGAATATAAAACATACAATTTAATCAAATTCAGAAGAACTAACCAAGATACCACAATCAATTTGAAACCATTGGTTTTAAAAGGACAAAAGGTAGAAAAAGGTCAACCATTGTGTGATGGATATGCAACGGAAAAAGGTGAATTAGCATTGGGAAGAAACATGCTGGTGGCGTTCATGCCTTGGCAAGGATATAACTTCGAAGATGCTATTGTTATCTCTGAAAAAGTAGTTAGAGATGATGTGTTCACTTCTATTCATATTGAAGAGTTTGAATTAGAGGTTAGAGACACTAAACGTGGAGAAGAGGAGTTAACCTCTGAAATTCCAAATGTTAGTGAAGAAGCTGTCAAGAATTTAGATGAAAATGGTATCATCAGAATAGGTGCCGAAATTAAAGAAGGAGATATTTTAATTGGTAAAATCACACCTAAAGGTGAATCTGATCCAACTCCGGAAGAGAAATTATTGAGAGCCATTTTTGGTGATAAAGCCGGAGACGTTAAAGATGCTTCTTTGAAAGCTTCTCCTTCTTTGAGAGGAACAGTAATAGATACTAAGCTTTTCTCAAGACCAAAAAGAGAAAAAGAAGCAAGATCAAAAGCTAAACTTCAAGTTGAAGTTTTGAAGAGAAACTACTCTAAAGATTTGATTGAATTAAGAAATCAAATCATTGACAAATTAGTACACTTGCTTGATGGTAAAACATGTCAAGGTATTAAACATAAATTCGGTGATGAAGTTTTGGCAAAAGGTGTCAAGTTTAGCCGCAAAAACATCACTGAAGCATTGTTC
>JBDNDT010000081.1:0-8221 GCA_046718985.1 Cytophagales bacterium | reverse complement strand
TTCGAAACCCAAAAAATCTCTAAAAAAGGCAATTTTGGCCTTTATCTAAAAACGGCAATAATGTTTGCCATGTACATCGTTCCTTATTGGCAATTGCTAACAGGAAATTATAATGATTGGCAATCTTTAATTTGGATTGTGGTAATGGCTGTGGGGACTGCTGGAATTGGTCTCTCTGTGATGCATGATGCAAATCATGGTACTTACTCAGAAAACAAATGGGTTAATTTAATTATGGGTGAATCATTGACCATGATTGGTGGAAACTCATACACTTGGAAAATTCAACATAACGTGCTTCATCACACTTACACCAATGTGTATGGGCATGACGAAGATGTGGATACAAAGTTTTTAATCAAACTGTCTAAGAATGCAAAAACAAGATGGTATCATAAATATCAACATGTTTATGCTTGGTTGCTTTATGGTTTGTTGACAGTTGCCTTTTTGTTTAAAGATTTCAGACAAATGTACACTTTCAACAAAGCAGGATATTACAAAAACAATGGAACTTCAGCTATTTTTGAAGTCATTAGGTTGCTAATTACCAAGTCTTTCTATGTTTTTTACATCATCATTGTTCCTATATTCTACTTTAACATTCCCGTTCACAAAGTGTTAATCGGATTCTTTTTGATGCATTTGATTACAGGATTTATTTTGAGCACTGTTTTTCAACTGGCTCACATCATGGAAGATACAGAGCATCCATTGCCTGATGAAGATGGGAAATTGGAAAATGTTTGGGCTGAACATCAATTGAAAACTACTTGCAATTTTTCAAATAAAAACAAATTAGTGACATGGTACACAGGTGGTTTGAATCACCAAATCGAACACCATTTGTTTCCGACCATTTGTCATGTTCACTATCCTGCAATTTCTAAAATTGTTAAAGAAACAGCAAAAGAATTTGGATTGCCATATTACGAATATGAGAATATGTTTGTCGCTTTGAGATCACATGTGAATACATTAAAAGAAATAGGTCATGCTCAACCTTCACCACAAGCTTTAGCTGTGATGGCTTGATTATTGAATTAGAATTACATTTACAAAAAAGCCCCAATTAATTGGGGCTTTTTTGTAAGTTTCAATTTATTGTATTGCCCAAAACCTAAAAATAATAGATAGATTAAAATATGGGTCATTATTGAGATTACAAGTATCTTATATGAATATTAAAAAATTTTAATGTTTCAAAATCCAACAAATTTGGATTCAACAAATCAATGAATCGAACATAAAAAAGGGCTTTCGCCCTTTTTTTATTTTAGTTTTTCAGCAACCGCTTGAAAAGCTGCCGGCTTGTTCAAAGCCAAATCTGCTAAAACTTTTCTGTTAAGGGTTAAGCCTGTTTTTCTTAGCTTGCCAATGAATTGTGAGTATGACAGACCATGTTCTCTTGCAGCGGCGTTGATACGCTGAATCCACAATGATCTCATTTCTCTTTTCTTGGCTTTGCGGTCTCTGTAAGCATAAGTTAAACCTTTTTCAAGGGTGTTCTTTGCTACAGTGTAAACATTACCTCTTGAAAGGAAATTACCTTTTGTTTCCTTTAAAATTCTTTTTCTTCTTTTTCTGGATGCAACTGAATTGACTGACCTTGGCATTTTTTTACTGGTTTAATGGAAAGGGGAACAAAAGTTCTTAATATTTACCCTTAACACTTGTTAACACTAAATTTGATTTTTTCTTGTGACTAGATTTTCAACAAGAACTTTACTCTTGGCATGTCAGCATCGCTCACTAAAGCGAAGTGACGCAAGTTTCTTTTGCGTTTTGTTGCCTTTTTTGTCAAGATGTGATTCTTGAAGGCATGCTTTCTTTTGATTTTTCCTGATCCAGTGATGCGAAAACGCTTCTTGGCTCCGGAATTTGTTTTAACTGAAGGCATAATTTTAAATTGTTAAATAATAGAATAAAACTTACTTTTTGACCGTTGCCGGTTTTGGACTAACAGTCAAAAACATTTTCTTACCTTCCATGGTTGGCATCTGTTCCACTTTTCCATGTTCGATAAGTGCTTGAGCGAATCTCAATAACAATTGTTCACCACGCTCTTTGTAAACAATTGTTCTTCCTGCAAAAAACACATAGGCTTTCACCTTTGCGCCTTCTTTTAAGAAGTTCAGAGCATGTTTTAGTTTGAATTCATAGTCATGCTCGTCAGTGTTTGGACCAAAGCGGATCTCTTTAACAACCACTTTAACAGCTTTGGCTTTTATTTCCTTCTGCTTTTTTTTCTGCTCATATTTGAATTTGGAATAATCCACGACTTTGCAAACCGGTGGGTCGGCATTGGGAGAAATTTCAACCAAATCCAAGTTCATACCTTCAGCTATTTTCAAAGCTTCCTGAATTGAATAAACACCAGGTGTGATGTTTTCTCCAACCACTCTCACTTTAGTGGCTCTTATCAACCTGTTGATATTATAGGGTTCTTCTTTTTGAGGTCTTCCGACTCTGTTAAATGGTTTATTAACACCAAAACCATCCTTATTTTGAAACTTCTCTTCAGCCAATTTTTATTTTTTTGCAAATATCTAAAAAAACGTCCACATTCAAAAAAAACAAGCTTCACAATTTATTATTTTTTTGCGAAGCTTATTTTTAAAATCAAAGTTCTTCAACAAAAAATTCTACTCTTCTCGCTCTTCCCGCCCACTCATTTTCAGCATCCTTAGCACCTTCAAATGAAATTTGTTTTTCATTTACTCCTTTTGAAATTAAATAATCATAAACTAATTTTGCTCTTTTTGTAGAAATGTCTTTCATTTTCTGAATTTCGTCATCTTCAGAATATGCAATTATTTTTAGTTTCATTTTGGGATTCTTATTCAACATTGCAACAACATTGTCTGCTTTGTTTTTAGAATAATCAGTGATGACCTTATACTCATCATGTGGAAAATGTACAGATTCTTGCAAAACGTGACCTATTTCTATAGTGAAATCCGAACTTCTACCGGTGAAAAAGTTCATTTTGTTTCTTTTCATTGCTGTCAATGCAACTGCTGTGTCAGTTTGAGCAATGATTTTCTTAGAAAATTTGATATCCGTGATCACGAATTCAGTTCTTCTATTCAATTGACGCCCTTCATTGCTTGAATTTGAAGCAATAGGTTGTGTTTCCCCATAACCTATAGATTTTAGTCTATCTTGTTGAATCCCTTTCCCTACTAAATATTTAACCACTTCATCAGCTCTTGCTTGTGAAAGTTTTTGATTATATTCGTCGTTTGCAACTGAATCAGTATGACCGCCAATTTCAAGTTTTAAAGTTGGGTTATATGCAAGCATTGTATAAAGAGCATTTAGTTCTTTTTCTGATTCCGGTCTTAAATCACTGCTGTTATAATCGAAGAATATATTTTTAAGAATAACATGTTCATTAAGTTTGAATGGTTTTAAGAGCACATCCTTTCTTAATTCAGTCACACCTGACTCATTTGGAATGGCTATGCTGTCTTCATATATATAATGTTCAATGGCTGCAACATCCATGTCATATTTCACACCGCCTTCCACAGTGATTAAGTATCTTCCCGTGATGCTGTCAGAATAAAATTTGTTTACTTTTCCTGTTGCCAAGTCTGTCAGAATAATTTCTGCTCTCAATGGTTGACGGTTTTCAGAATCTGTAACTTTTCCTTTTAAGACAATATATCTCTGTAAACCACTTGCACCCGAAATTTTATAAATGTCTTTTTCTCCTTTTGTGTCCGGTCTGATTGAAGTGAAATAGCCTGTGTTTCCATCTAATGACCACTGCAAATAAATGTCGTGGTCGGCAGAGTTGATTGGATAACCTACGTTTTCGGGTTTTGACCAAGTGTCAGTTGAAGCGTCATAAACAGATTTGAAAATATCAAAACCACCCATAGTTTCATGCCCGGTTGAACTAAAATACAACGTTTTTCCATCAGGGGTTATGTATGGTGATTCTTCATCATAAGGGGTGTTGATTACATCTCCCATGTTGACAGCTTTTCCCCATTTTCCTTTTTCCTTTTTTGAAACATACAAATCTCTTCCACCTTTTCCTCCCGGTCTGTCACTCACAAAATAAATAACGTTTCCGTCTTCTGCTAAACAAGCATGGGTTTCGCCAAAGGGTGAATTGATTTCAGCAGAAAAGGGTTTAGGATTTGACCATTCGTCATCTTTTAAATCACACAAATAAAGATCTCCGTTCGAATTTTTCCCTCCTGATGAGCGATACAAAATCAAATGTTCACCATCATGTGAAATGCTAACCACCGCATCATGAAAATTGGTGTTGAAATTTTCGTTCATTTGTTCTGCAATGTTTTTAGGTTCACTCCATTTGTTACCCACTTTATAGGAAACAAAAATATCTTCATAAAATTCGTCTTCATCAATTTTGCTTCCTTTTGATTCAGGTCTTCTGGAATTGATGAATATTATATCTTCATTGTTTGAAAAAACAGGGGTGTATTCAGGGTATTTTGAGTTTAGCGGATTTCCTGCGTTTGTGATAGAGACATTGGTTAATTTATTCTCTACCAACCTTTTCCCAACTTTGCACATTTCAATTTCTCTGTCAACTTCTGCCAAAGTTTTTTGATTGTGTGCATGCAATTGAGCGTCTTTTGGAACGATTTTTTTCGCTAACATCTTTTGCAATGTGTCTTTGTAAAATTCAAAGTCCTTGATAGCTTCGTCAAAATTGTTGTTTAAATGATCTGCTTTTGCCAAATAATAATAAACCTGAACAGGGGAATCATTTCTTTTGGCAGCGTTTGACAAGTGAATTTGTGCTTTTTCATTTGAATGCATGAACAGATAGCAAACACCCAAGAGATAGTCAAATTTTGTTTTGTCGGTGTCTAGTTCATCTAGTTTTTCAAACAAGGGAGCAGCATTGGCATAATCTTCATAAAAAAAGAGTTTTCTAGCTTTTGCTTCCAGCTTTTTTTGTTCTGCACTTGTTTTCGTTTTTGCAGGTTTTTCAGCTTTCTCTTTCTTTGTTTGTTGACTAAAAGCAAAAAAACTGATTAAGATATAACTTAATAATAGGGTTTTTTTCATTGTCATTCTAGTTTTTGATATATTTGAAATATTAAGCAAACCTAAGTAATTCCTCGAAAAAATCAAATCATTTGTCTGTCAACATCAATGGTATATTTCCTTTTCCTCCCATGATGATGATTTTTGAATTGGCAGATGTGGCAAGTTCCTTTTGCATTTTGATGGTTTCATATTGCAATTGTTTTTCGTTCAATCCTGAGCTGATGATTTTATGATAATCTGCAATGCCTTGTGCTTCAACTCTTTTTCTTTCAGCTTCTTGTTTTTCTTTTTGCAAAACGAATTCCATTTTTTGGGCTTCTTGTTCAGCATTGATTTTTGATTCAATGGCTTGTTTCACCGAAGTCGGTAAGGTTAAGTTTCTAACCAAGAGTTGTTCTAAAACCAGACCTCTTTTGTTGAATTCATCGTCAATTGTTTTGAAGATTTTGTTTTGAAATTCATCTCTCTTTGTTGAATAAAGCGATACAGCATCATAATAAACAGCGTTGTCTCTGATTTTGGTTCTGGTAACAGGTCGAACAATCACATTAATATAATCAGTTCCGATTTCTCTCAAAATGTCCGGAGCTTTTTCACCGCTAACTCTAAATAGCACTGTTAAATCAACAATCACTTCTAAACCATCAGCAGAGAGTACTTTAATAGCATCATCACTTCTTGTGTTGCCTTCATCATGAACACCTGACATGGTGTAATTTTGAGTTCTAATGTCAAATGTCACCACTTCAACCAAAGGGTTAACAAAATGAAGTCCACTTTCCAAAACATCATTCTGCACTTTCCCGAACAATTTCTTGACTCCCAATTTCCCTGCATCAACTTGAACAATGAATGAAGAAAAGAACCCTATGATAATCATCAAAAAACCAACAAATCTCACAATAATCAAACCTTTCGGTGTTTGAGGGATGGCTTTAGCCAAGAAAAAGGTGAATACTACAATGATAACACCTAAGAAAAGAAGAAACATAAGCAGATTGGTTAAAGCCCTAAATTAAAGTTAAATACTCAAAAAAAATAATGTATTGCTAAAATTCAATTTTTTTTAATCAAATCACCCACTACGCTGAATGAAGAGAGAAGTGCTAGTGTCAATAAAAATGCGATGAGTTCAAAAATCAAAACCAGAGAAGTCGAAAATGAACGACCGATTTCTTTGGTTTTGTCTATTTGTATTTGTGTTGTGCTTGTTATTGATAAGTCAATATTGTTGAGATGCCTCCAAAAAAGAAGCCCTAAAATCAAAATCAATACAACAAATAAAATTGATTTGTAATTGACGGTTTTTAACGTATTATTTTTAATAGTTTTGGTCATGATCATTCCCATGACAATCAATACCAAAATACCTCCAACATAAACCACCAGTTGCGAAGCTGCCAGGAAATCAGCATCTTTTATCAAATAAATTCCTGCAATCAATATCAAGCAAGAAATTAAAGCTAGTGAAGCTTTAATTAATGTTTTTTCAATCAATACAAGCATTGATGATAAGACCGTTAAAATCGAAAGAATAGAAATCGTTACATTAATCAAATTAATTTCCATCTTCTTTGGGTTTGGTTTTGTTCATAATAGGTTTGATTTTTGGTTTAGGTGCTTGGTTATCGGTTTTGATAATATTGGATGTTTCCGGTGAGGATTCTTTATCAGGAATTCTTTCATCATCTTGCCTTAAATTTGGTTCGCTTAGGTTTTCATTTAATGCGCTTGTTGATTCTTTTTTAGGAATCATTTTAGGTTTAAATATAGGCTTTGGAGCCGTTGGTTTCTCAATATCAGTGTTGTTTTCAGGACTTATTTTTTCTTCTGTTTTTGCGGGTTCGTTTATTTGCTCAGTGTTTGATTTTGTTGGCATTTTTGGTTTAAAAACAGGTTTCTTTTCAGTACTTTGATTTTCGACTAAATCAGAAACTTTGGACTTGTTTTCATTTTCAAGTATATGATTTTCTGTTGATTGTGCTGTGGCTTGTTTCTTTTCTGCCTTTGAAGCTTGAAAAGCCTCATAAGCTTCTTTTTTCTCAATGATTTCTTCTTCTGACAGATTTCCGAATCCGAAATTTAATTTACTGATATCAGTGACACTAAAATCATACTCCGGTGTCATGGTCAAACACTCAGTCGGGCAAACAGTAGTGCACAAACCACAGAAGCAACATTTAGCCATGTCGATATCGAAAACTGCTGCATAAAGTCTTTTTGAAGTGCCATCAGATGTGATGCCGATTTCAGTGGGGGATTTTATAGGTTCAATGTCAATGCAATCAACAGGGCAAATTTTTGCGCATTTGTCGCAAACAATGCAATCATCAATTTCATTATGGAGTTGATATCTTCCATTAGTTGGGACCGGAATTTTCTCTTTTGGATATTCTAAAGTTACAATTCCTTTGTTTTGAGTAAAATAATCAGAATCAGAGACTGAAATGTGTTTATATGATGAACGAGCGTTGAATGCGTGTTTAAGGGTCAATTTCATACCCTTAAAAATGGCATTTGTTGTGGTTAATATGTTGTTGAAATAACCCAATAGTTTCAATTTTTAATTAATTCAAAGCTCTTCACTGTTTGCACAAAATGTTTGACATTTTCTTTTGGTGTTTCAGGATATAACCCATGACCTAAGTTAACGATATGTGGTACGTCAGAAAAATCCTCTATCAATTCAGCGACAAATTTTTCAATAGTGAATTTGTCAGAAAACAAAGCACATGGATCAAGATTCCCTTGAATGGTTTTTCCTGTTATTAATTTTTTAGCTTCTGATCTGGAAATGCACCAATCAATCCCAACTGTTGAACAAGAGGTCTGTGAAATTTCTTTTAAAGATCCATTTGCCCCTTTAGAAAACACGGTAACAGGAACTAATGGTGACAAAGCATCACAAAGTTGCGAAATATATGGCAATGCAAACTCATTGTATTGTTCAGGAGAAAGCACACCTGCCCAAGAATCGAATAATTGAATAAGATTTGCTCCTGCTTTCACTTGGGCAAGCAGGTAATCTTTAGTTGAATCAGTTATTTTTTGCAATAATAAATGAGACCATTCTGGATGCTGATAGAGCCACACTCTAGGTTTGGTGAAAGTCTTTGTTCCGCTTCCTTCAATCACATATGAGAAAATTGTCCAAGGTGCCCCTGCAAATCCAATCAATGGC
>JBDNDT010000080.1:0-8277 GCA_046718985.1 Cytophagales bacterium | reverse complement strand
TTATGTAGCCATTTTCATCAGTGGATTTGCAAGAGGTTTTTTAGGACCTGCACAATTTTCGATTTTACCTTTAACCTTGCCTGATAAGATTCTGTATAAAAATGCTGTTTCATGGAACAGCACAATTTGGCAAACCTCGCAGGTTTTAGGGCCTGTTTTAGGTGGTTATCTTTATGCTTGGTTTGGGCTGAAATTTGCCTATATGGCAGATATTGCATTGCTTTTTGGTTCTTTGATTGTTTTTTTTAGTTTAAAATTGTTTCAGAATGAAAATCCTAAAAATGAAAACAAACAAAGTGTCTTTCAAAGCATGAAAGAAGGAATCACATTTATCAAAAACAAACAAGAGATTTTGGGGGCTATGACTTTAGACCTTTTCGCAGTTCTTTTTGGAGGCGCGGTGGCACTTTTGCCAATCTTCGCTGAAGAGATTTTAAATGTTGGTGCAAAAGGGTTAGGTTATTTGAGAATGGCTCCCGCTTTGGGTTCCATTTTGATGATGGTTTTCATTACTTATTTCCCCATAAAAAGAGGAGCAGGAAAAATTATGATTATTTCAGTGGCATGTTTTGGAGTTTGTATGATTGGGTTTGCCTTATCAAAATTATTTTTCTTATCATTGGCGTTATTGGCGATGAGCGGTGCTTTTGATGCAGTGAGTGTGGTGGTGAGGCAAACTTTGATGCAAACCCTGACGCCGGATCATTTGAAGGGTAGGGTGTCTTCAGTAAATAATATATTCGTAGGTTCAAGCAACGAAATTGGCTCTTTCGAATCAGGAATGGCAGCTAGATTATTAGGTCTTGTTCCCTCTGTTGTGTTTGGTGGTTGCATGACCATTTTGATTGCTACAATTGCTTATTTCAAGGCTGATAAACTAAGAAAAATAAATTTTTAACCGATGAAGTTTGGTTCATCGGTTAAAACTATTCAGATTAAAAGATCTCTGAGATTTTAATCAGAACTCTAGGGTTTAAACTTAGAAGGAACAAACAAATTAAAATTTTGAGAATAGTAATTAAAATATTTTTTTAAATAGAGAAAATTTTGTTTTTTTTGAAATTAATTTAAAGTAACAAACCCGGGTTTGTCAACTTGCAAGTCTTTTAGGTTGTTTTGCAGAATATTGGAAGGATTAATCAACATGGATTGATTCATCAGTTGTGGATTTCCAAAAAGGTAACCAAATGATATTTGGATTAAGGAGGTTGCAATCCTGTCATTTTTAATTCTCAAACCTAAGCCTAAAACTTGAAGGGGTTGCTTAGAAATTAAGTTTTTATTCTTTTCCGATGTCCAAGCCGTGCTTCCGAAAAAAACAGGAACAATGTTGAAGCCAATCCATTTAACAGGGCTAAAGATTATTGTTTGATAGTTAAGAACTAAATTTGAACTATGCGATAGAAATGAACTGCCTACACCAAAAAAGTTTCCGTAACGATTGATATCAGCTGTCTCATTTGGCAAAGCACCAATTCCGTTAAGATATTGAAAATTGACAATCTGTCGAAAAGCCCATCCTTTATTTTTTCCAAAAATGGGCGTGAAATAAATGACTCTAAGTCTTTGATATTCTCTAAGATAATTGCTCCACCCGAAAAATTTACCGTAAGCTCCATAAATAGCTATGTGCCCTAATGTGTGAGAGCGATTTGAAAATTGATATTCAAATCCTGTGTAATCAAAATTCTTTATTTCACCAATGATTCTTCCACCGACTAGATTAAAACTTCTCCCTATCGGAATATCTTCAACTCTACCCAATTCAAAAAGATATCGCTCTTTGTAAAAATTCCTTTTAGTTAGACCTATTGAGAAAATGAATTCTTGTCTGTTTTGGAGAATATATAATGTGTCATATTCCAAACCGGGGCTTTGCAAGTGATTAATATTGTTATAGGTTAAATATGAAATCAATCTGTCTGTATAGATTCCACTTTTTTTGCTTAGTGAGAAACTTTTTCCGACAAAAACACCCCATCTTTGAATCTTTGTGAAAGGATTTGAAATGCCGGTGTCGCCATAAGACCTGGAAAACAAAAACTCATTTTCGTTTAAAAATGCGCCGTAACTAGTTTTGGTTAGTGGAGAGAAAAAAGGTCGGTTTAAACTTAATGATTTACTTTCAAATTGGTTAATACTTCTATAATCAGCATTTAAGCTTGTGAAAGTGTTGAGAATGTTAGGAATTATGTAATTGAACTCTCTGGCTTCTTGATTTAAACTTTCTAAACCCTTTTCAACTTGATAAGAATATCTTTCCCTATAGCTCACAAAATGACCTAAACCTAAGAGGTTTTTTTCCGAGATGTTGGCTCTTCCTTGGTTTAAATCGCCATCAGCTTCTATCACAAATGACCAAACATCTTGAATAACAACCATTAAATCGATCTCACCTAAACTATCATTAGGAAAGAGATGGACTTTTGCATCTCTAATAAATTCATTATCTCTTAAAAGTCTTTCTGTTTCTTTTGCCTTTTCAGGGTCAAAGAGATCGCCTTCTTTCAAAAGACAAAACATTTTGGCAATAGGTTTCAAGGTTTTGATGTGAAGTGAATTTTGAAAATTGGTTTTTTTATTGACTGTTTTTACATCAGGACTAGACACATCATTGCCGAATGGGGGTAAAATTTTAATCCGGACATTATTTATTCTCTTTCCTGCATGTTCAATGAAAGTGCTGAAATGGTCTATTTCCATTGTCTCTTCTATAGGCGAAATGGATTCTGAGACTATTACAGTTTTGAAAATCCATTTGGTTAATTTTCTCTTTGATGACCAGATTTCAAGTTTTTTATAAAAATCGGAGGTGTCTGATTTCTCTTCTAGTTTCAAAGTGTCTTTTATTTCTTCTGCATGAACAGCAATTGCAATAAATAGCCCACAAACCCAAATCCAAAACCTCATATAATTACATGCAAACGAAACATCAATTTAATTGTTATGACATTCTTTAATTTGTTGAAGTTTAATTCAATACTTAGAAACAGTAATCTGTTCAATATCTATTCCTCTTTGTGATAAAATGCAATGTTGGCATTAACAGAAAGTTAATTGAGTCTTTAAAAATTAGAATCATGGAGAGAGGATGTTTCAAAATTGGGTTTCCTAAACAGTTAGAGTTAGCAATTTGAACATACAAGCATTTTTTTTAAGTTTTGAGTTCTGATTTGTTAACTTCGCACAAATTTTTACAGAATGTACCATAAATTATCAATAGTTATACCTGCTTATAACGAGGGAAAAACAATACATTTAATCTTAAACAAAGTCAAAAATGTTAATCTGATAGGTAATTTGACTAAAGAGGTAATCATTGTCGATGATTGTTCAAAAGACAATACTTTTGAAGCTGTTCAAAATTATATTCAGGAAAATACTGAATTGCCAATACAATATTTTAAGCATGAAATAAACAAGGGGAAGGGAGCAGCACTTCATACCGGAATTAGCAAAGCAACCGGTGATATTGTGGTTATTCAAGATGCTGATTTAGAATATGACCCGGAAGAGTTTAATATCTTATTAAAACCTTTTTTGGATGGTGTTGCTGATGTGGTTTACGGATCAAGGTTCATGGGGGGTAATGCTCATAGAATTTTGTTCTTTTGGCATTCAATTGGCAATAAAGTGCTAACCATGATTTCAAATGCTCTAACCAATCTGAATTTGACAGATATGGAAACCTGCTACAAAATGTTCAGAAGAGAAATCATTCAAGGTTTGAAATTAAGAGAAAAAAGGTTTGGTTTTGAGCCCGAAGTGACGGCAAAAGTTGCAAAAATTCCTAAAATCAGAATCTATGAGGTTGGAATCTCTTATTATGGTCGAACCTATGAGGAAGGTAAAAAAATAGGTATGAAAGATGCTTTCAGAGCTCTTTATTGTATGATTAAGTATCGTTTCGTAGATTGATCACTTAGCCAAAAGTTCGGAAAAGTTTTTTTTAAGCTTTTCCACTTTAGGTCGAACAACAAATTGACAATATGGCTGATAGCCGTTTAAGTTAAAATAATTTTGGTGATAATCTTCGGCTTTGTAGAAAACAGTAGAATAGGTAATCTCAGTAACAATTGGGTCTTTGAAAATTCCTAATTTTTCTAGTTGTTCTTTTTTTTCGTAAGCTAGTTTTTTTTGAATATCATCATGATAAAATATAATTGACCTGTATTGTGTACCGACATCATTGCCTTGTCTGTTCAAAGTTGTTGGGTCATGAGTTCCAAAGAAAACATCCAACAAGGTTTCATAGCTTATTTTTTTTGTATCAAAAGTGATTTGAACAACTTCTGCATGACCGGTTTTTCCGGTACATATTTCTTTGTAAGTAGGGTTCGAAATCTTTCCTCCCATATACCCACTTTCAACCATTTCAACCCCTTCAATTCTTTGAAAAACAGCCTCTAAACACCAAAAGCATCCACCTCCTAATGTTGCTTTTTCAAGATTTGGGTTTTCAGTTTTTGTATTGGACATGAAATGTTGAATTTACCGTTGAAGATGATCTTTAGTTTTAAACAGCTAATTCATGGAATTGTTCATTTGTTAGGATAATATTTCAATTCAAATTAAGGCATGATCAATAATTTAATAACGTCCTTCAATGGAAAATGTTAATCTTTAATTTTCGAGGCAGGATCGTATCTTTTATACTTTCAATCAAAAAAAAAGCCCGAGTAATCGGGCTTTTTTTAAGCATTTTCAGCAAGATTATTGATAACTTCTTCCTGCTTTCTAACTGATTCTTCGTGAACTAACTTAAATAATTCAGCAATGAATTCTTCATTTACACCCATTTTCTTTGCCCACTCTTTTCTAGTGTTGAAAATTTCATTCCAACGATCAACCTGATAAGTGGTTACATTATTTTCCTTTTTGTATTCTGCAATTTTTTCTGAAAGAGCCATTCTTTGACCCATCAATTCCACAACTTCACGGTCTATGTTATTGATTTTTCCTCTCAGCTCTTCAAGCTTGTTGGTGAATTCAACATTGCTGGAAGAAGCTTCTCTCACTTTGAGGTCATTGAGTATGTTTCCAAACTTCTCAGGGGTCACTTGTTGAGCAGCATCACTCCAAGCCTCATCAGGGTTTATGTGTGATTCAACAATCAAACCGTCAAAATTCAAGTCCAAAGCTCTCTGGCTGATGTCATAAATTAATTCTCTACTACCTCCGATGTGGCTTGGATCACAGAACAAAGGTACATGAGGAAATTGTCTTTTTAATTCCAAAGGAATCATCCAATTGGGTACGTTTCTGAATTTAGTTTTTTCAAAACTAGAGAAGCCTCTGTGAATCGCACCTAACCTTCTTATGCCTGAATTGTAAATTCTTTCCAAAGCACCAATCCATAAGTTTAAATCAGGATTCATTGGATTTTTAACCAATACCGGAACATCAACACCTTTCAGGGCATCAGCAATCTCTTGAACGCTAAAAGGGTTTACGGTTGTTCTTGCACCTATCCAAAGAATATCAACTCCATATTTCAAGGCTACTTCAACATGAAGAGCAGAACCTACTTCAGTAGCGAAAGGAAGATTAACCTCTTTTTTAACTTCAGCAGCCCATTTCAAAGCTTCAACTCCATTGCCTTCAAATCCGTTTGGTCTTGTTCTAGGCTTCCAAATCCCAGCTCTAAAGGCATCAACTCTATAGTTTCTCAAAGCTGAAACAGTGCTAAGCAATTGCTCGGGGGTTTCTGCACTGCAAGGACCCGCAATGATATATGGTTTAACACCATCATTTCCGGTCCAGGTATCTAAACTTTTTATTTCTTCCAAAGCCATTTTCTTTTTTTAAAATTAGTATCGACAAACACAAATATACAAAATTTTTGCTTGCCTATAGTTCAAATTGTCTTATAGTTAATTTCGATATTGTTTGGATTATTGTTTTTTCGCAGCAGCAAGTTCAGCAATTCCTGCCTCCACATCTGCAAATATTCTGCCACAATGTTCGCAAACTATAATCTTTTTCTTTTCTCTGATATCAGCCTGTCTTTGTGGTGGAACGGTGTTGAAACAACCACCACAAGCATCTCTTTTAACACTCACAACAGCTAAGCCGTTTCTTGAGTTGTTTCTGATTCTGTTGTAAGAAACTAAGAGTCTTTCCTCGATTTTCTTTGCAGCTTCATCTCTTTTTTTCAAAAGTTCTCCTTCTTCTTCAACACTTTCTTCAGTGATCACTTTTAGTTCACCTTTTTTTGCGTCAAGATCCTTTTGACGGTCAGCAAGAGCAAGTTTCGTTGAATCAATATCGCTTTTGATAAGCTCAATGTTGTTTTGAGCTTCTTTAATTTTCTTTTGGCTGATTTGAATTTCTAGATGTTGAAGTTCGATTTCTTTGGTGATAGCATCATATTCGCGATTGTTTCTCACGTTCATCTGCTGCTCTTCATATTTTTTAATATTCTTTTCAGATTCTTTGATGAGCTGTTTTTTGCTGTCAATTTCTGATTGAAAATTATCAATTTCAGCTTTGTATTTACTAATTCTTGTTTCAAAGCCAATCAACTCATCTTCAAGATCTCTAATTTCTTCGGGCAAATCGCCCCTTACTCTTCTGATCTCATCAAGTTGTGAATCAATCTGTTGCAACTTCATTAAAGCCTCAAGCTTCTGCGCTATGGTGAACTCCATTATGCTATGCGTAATTTACGGGGTTGGTAACTGTTTCAGTCAAAATGACTGCAATATTAGGAAAATAATTTGACAAAACAGCACAAAAAATTTCAATTGTAAATTGTTCTGTTTCAAAATGACCTATATCAATGTATAACAATCTGTCTTCAACATTGAAAAAATCGTGATATTTTGTGTCAGATGTCAAAAAGCAATCAACTTGTTTTGAAATGGCATGGTTTAGTAAACTGCTTCCGGAACCTCCACACAATGCCATGGTTTTCAGGTGTTTGTTTGTTTTTTGTGTGTGTTTTACGAACGGTGTTTTAAATACTTTTTTGATTAAGCAAATTAATTCGTCTTCAGTGATTTCATTTTCAAACTCGCCGAAAACACCCAAACCGATTTCTTGATTTTCGTTTTCTATTTTTTGAAGATAAAAAGCAACTTCTTCATAAGGATGTGCTGATTTCATTGCCTTAATTACTTCATTGATTTTGTGATCAGGAAGCATCACTTCGATTCGAACTTCGTCAACACTCTCAGGAATCAGTTTTCTTCCAATGGTTGGGTTGGCTTTTTCATTGGGTGTAAATGTGCCTATACCTTGCAATTGGAAAGAGCATTCTGAATAATTACCTATTTTCCCGGCTCCTGCATCAAACATTGCTGATGTAACTTTATTTGAAAACTCAACCGGAACAAAAACCACTAACTTTGATAATTTGCCGCTTTCTTTAGCTAATATCTCAACATTTTTAAGTCCTATTTTTTCAGCTATTTTAAAATTAACACCTCCCGGTACTTTGTCAAGATTGGTGTGGCTGGCATAAATGGAAATGTTATGTCGCATTGCTTTCATCAACGTTCTGCCAACAGAATCTGAGTTGGTTATTTTTTTTAGCCCTTTGAATATTATTGGGTGGTGACACAAAATCAATTCGCAGTTTTTTGCGATTGCTTCATCAACTGTTTTTTCTGTGCAATCTAAGCATGCTAAAATTCTGTTCACTTGTTGGTTTTTATCTCCCAATATCAATCCACAATTGTCATAGTCTTCTTGTATGCTCAATGGTGCAAATTCCTCCAGTCTAAAGATGATGTCTTTTAAGAAAGTCATGATTCAAAAAGAATAGCCTAACACAAATCTGGGCAATGGAATCGGACTGAAAGGTAATTCTTTGATTTCTCTTTCAACTTCCGGTCTCAAAATATTAATCACAGTACCAAATCTAAAAAACCAGGAGCTTTCTGAGGGATAAAGATTATAACCTAGATACCAGTTTATCCATGGTCTTGATTCTCTCAAATCGGGTTGTTGATTTATATAGAATATACCTGTTTCAAAAAAACCTACTTTATCATTCCTCTTTACCTTTTTCTTGGAATGAGCTTTGGAAAGTAAGAAATCTCTTCTGATATGATAAGTGCCACCAATGGTGTAATAATTGAACGCTACGTGTTGTTTGTTGGCAGGAATGTATGTTCCCCCGAGAGTCAATGAAAATCTGGAAGCATCAGAAAGATTAAAATTCCGCTCAAAACCCAGCATGTAAAATAATGTGTTACCCGCCCCCTCCAACAAAAAGTGATTTTTTTTCAGTTCTTTGTTGCTCAGCTTTTTTGTTGTGCTGTCTGATTGTGC
>JBDNDT010000008.1:0-17810 GCA_046718985.1 Cytophagales bacterium | reverse complement strand
CAAGAGACTCAATGGCAAAGGAATGAAGATGGACATTGCGCTTCCCAACGTTGCCCCAATGAAAAACAGCGGGGTCACTTCGCCTCCTTTGAATCCAACGGCCAAGCAAATTGCGGTGAAAAATAATTTAATCAAGAAAACCTCAAAGCCTGCCGGCTCAATAAATGCTTTTTGAATAGTTGGTAATCCTAATCCCAAGAAACTATAATCGTTCATTAGCCAAGATGAAAATATAACAAACACTGAAATCGATGAAATGGCTAGATAAGGATTGATTTTGAATTTTGTGATGCTTTGTTTCACCAAACTAAACACTTTGTGAAAAACATAAAAAGCTACTGCAAAACAAAGCCCTGATGTTGCTGCCCAAAATAAGATTTCCGGTTCAATTGTTGGTGTTTTCTCAATATGATAATGTGCATGAGGGAGATGCCAAAACTCATAAACAAAATATGCCAAAAAACTTGCCATCAACACCCAAAGACCTCCCTTCAAGTTAACTTCACCACGTTTTGAAAATTCAAAAGCGAAGACAGACGCTGCCAAAGGAGTGCCAAACAAAGCAGAAAAGCCTGCAGCAACACCACATTTCATCAAGGTTTTGCGATGATGATTTTCAAATGGGATTGCCTTCATTAACAATGCCGAGACTCCTCCACCCATCTGAACAGCGGTTCCTTCTCGACCAACAGAAGCACCAAAAAGATGAGATGCCAAAGTTGAAATCAAAATGCTTGGTGTCATCAGCCAAGGCACAGAAGGTATTCTACCTTGTAAAAAAATGAGAATCCCATTGATTCCTTGAGAAACAGAGGCTGAGAGCAGGTTTTTATAAACCCAAATCATGGCAATACCGATGATTGGAAGCGCCACAATAATATAAAGATGTGTATTTCTGAACTCAGTGACCCAATTGAGAGAGAAAGCGAAAATCGCACATAAACATCCTGTTATGCAAGAAATGCATAGGATGGAAAAAAAAAGTAAGAAATGCTTTTTTAAGTTTTCCAAATTAAAAAAGAATCAATTTCAGTAAAGAAGTTTTAACTTCTTTTGTTCAGTTCGTCTCTGATTCTTGCTGCTTTTTCATAATCTTCATTGTTCAAAGCATCAGACAACATTTTTTTCAATTGCTCGACAGAAAAATCTCTCATTTCATCAGCTTTTGATTTAGATTGTTTCGGGCTTGCAAATTCCTTTTCAATCTCTAGTTCTTTTCCACTTTCATCTTCGTTTACATCTGAAATAACGATTCCAGCTTCTGACATGATGTTTTCGTTGGTGAATATATCCACCCCAAATCTGAGTGCAATTGCGATGGCATCAGAAGGTCTGGAATCAATTTCAACATTAGTGAAATCATCTCCACACACAATTTTGGCATAGAAAACCCCTTCTTTGAGGTCAGAAATCATGATTTCTTTAATCTGAAAATTGAAAGCTTCTGCAAAAGACTTGAAAAGATCATGAGTCATTGGTCTGTTAGGAACAATTTTCTCAATTTCGATGGCAATTGCTTGAGCCTCAAACATTCCTATGATGATTGGCAATCTTCTATTTCCGCCTAACTCACCTAAAATTATAGCAAATGAACCAGTCTGTGACTGACTTGAAGACAACCCTACTATTTCTAATTTTATCTTTTCCACGCTTTAGGAAACTAGATTTTCATGCACACAAAACTATGAAAAGGGTATTCAATAACAAAAGAGTATTGCATCATTGATTTAAATTAATCTATAATTCGGTTATTTGCAAATGAAAATCTCGAGTTCTTAGGGATTTTATTTCAAATTTGAAGCACATCAAATAGATGTAAACAATTATTAATTTTGTTAATTCATCAATGAAACTAATTGCTCAACAAAACAAAAAGGCATTACATTTCTTGATATCATCTCTCAAGTTTTTGCTTGAGACCATCTGCTTTTCCATATTTATCTTTTCTATTTTAAACTTCTGCTATCCAATAAATATCGAATTTGGATACAGCAAGGTTTTTCTAGATGACAAAGAAAATATCATTTTCGCTACTTTAAGCAAAGATGAAAAATGGCGTATTCCTCTCAATGAAAAGGACATAAGTGTTGAATTAAAAAATCTTCTCACTGCAAAAGAAGATCGTCATTTTGATTATCATATTGGTTTCAATCCCTTTTCAATAATGAGGGCTGCTTTCAAAAATAGCATCAGAAACAAATTGACTTCAGGAGCATCCACCATCACGATGCAGTTGGTGAGGTTGACAGAACCTAGAAAAAGAACCTATCTAAACAAAATCATCGAAATTTTCAGAGCGGTTCAAATCGAATCAAAGTATTCTAAAGATCAGATTTTGAATTTTTATTTAGAAAAACTACCATATGGCGGCAATGTTGAAGGTTTAAAAACGGCAAGTTATTTATATTATGGTTCTTCACCTGACAAACTCAACCTTTCTGAGCTAATTTCTCTTATCATTGTGCCTAATCGCCCTAACTCACTTTCATTGAAAACGAAAGACTATACAAACTTGAACATTGCAGTGAATCTTTGGAAAAAAAGGTTTTTTGAGATGGGTCTGATTGATGAAAAAACATTTGAAGAGTTGAAACAACAAAACGCTGACCCTCATTGGAAACCTTTCATCAAACTTATACCTCACTTAGCAAGAAGACTCAACAAAGAGCATAATTTCAGAAATGAGTTTAAGACCTATATCAATTCTGAAACCCAAAAATCAGTTCTAGAATTGTTGAAGATTTACAGTTCTAGAACAAAAACACTGGGCATTCACAATGTTTCTTCTATTGTGATTGAAAACAAATCTAACAAAGTGATTGCTTATGTTGGGTCTCAAGATTTCAATGACAACGAACATGCCGGACAAATTGACGGACTCACTTCTTTGAGATCTCCGGGAAGCACGTTGAAACCTCTACTTTATGGTTTGGCATTTGATAAAGGATTTGTAACTCCACAAAGTATTTTATTAGATGTCCCCAAAGACTTTAATGGATATTCTCCTGAAAACTTTGATAAAAAATTCAGAGGTCAAGTTTCTTGTAGCAGAGCCTTGCAGAGTTCTCTCAACCTACCTGCTGTTGAAATCTTAGACCAATTGGGTGTTGATTATTTTGCCAAGTTTTTGACATCAGCGGGTTTAAAAACCATAGAAAAAAAGAGAAACGAGTTAGGTTTATCACTGATTCTGGGTGGATGCGGGGTCACACCTGAAGAAATGTTGAGATTATACAGCATTTTTTCTAATAAAGGCGAAATGAAGGAATTGCAGTATTTAGCCATTGGGCTGAAGGCTCAAGAAAAATCCCAAAAAATGATTTCTGACGCCTCTGCATATATGATCTCAGAAATTCTATCAGGAATCACTAGACCTGAATTTGAAGATTATGCTCCATACTTAGACAATCATCAAAATATATGTTGGAAAACAGGCACTTCTTATGGAAGGAGAGACGCTTGGTGCATAGGTTACACCACCCAACACACCGTAGTGGTTTGGCTGGGAAACTTTGATAACTCTCCATCTCCTGAACTTATAGGTCTTGATTTGGCTGCACCATTGTTTTTTCAAATCATGAATCATTTGGGCAAAAACTCCATTCAAACTTGGTTTTCTGTTCCACAAACTTTGAAAACAAGAATTGTTTGTCGAGAAAGTGGGTTGCCACCTAATGAAAACTGCAATCAATTGGTTTCGGATTTTTTTATTCCAACGATTTCTCCATATCAAACATGCAATCACATCAAAAAAACGTGGGTTGATGAACAAGAAAAGTATTCATTTTGCTCAAATTGTTTACCCCAAAATGGATATAAACAAAAAAATTATCGCACTTACCATCCTCTTTTGCTCGATTTTTTATTAAGTAACAACCAAATTTTGAACCTACCGCCTCCACATAACCCATCTTGCAAACATGAGATTCAAACAGAAAGCATCAGCATCACTAATCCCAAAAATGGAATGGTTTATTTTGTCGATGAATCGAATCCTGAAAAATTTCAATTGAGTAGTGCGACACCTTCCATCACCAAAAAGATATTTTGGTATGTGAATGGAAAGAAGGTCTCAGAATCAAAACCTCAAGAAAAACCCTTTGTTTCTCTCAATCTCGGGATTAACACCATCGAATGTTTAGATGAACAAGGAAACTTTGCTTCTGTCAAAGTCGAAGTGAAAGCAGTTAAATGATTTAACTCATTAAAGTTCCGGCTGAAAGTTAAAATTTATATTTATAAAATTTCCGGGTATAGGAATCATTCAAAATCCGTTACAATTTTGTTTATTTTTCTGATAATCTGGTCTAAATCATTACAAGAAGTTTCCAAATGTCCACAAACTACCAGCAG
Organism: Cytophagales bacterium; assembly: GCA_046718985.1. Taxonomy (GTDB): domain Bacteria; phylum Bacteroidota; class Bacteroidia; order Cytophagales; family UBA9547; genus JBDNDT01. The sequence goes on along the minus strand of JBDNDT010000008.1, from coordinate 13,457 downwards.
TTCAGGATCATCATGTTTTTGCGAATCTTGCTTGATGATGTTCACCAAACCCATGATTCTTGCCAAAGGACCTCTTAACAAATGAGAGTTGATGAATGCATATTCAGATAGTTTTTTATTTCTATCATTTAACACTTTTGTTCTTTCTTCGACCTTCAATTCAAGAAATTCATTGATTCGTTTGATTTCATCCTTTTGGTTTTTCAGCTTGAGATTTTGTTCTTGAATCAAACTGTTTTTTTCGTTTAATAGGTTATATTCTGTCTTTAAACTTTGTTTCAAATAAGCAATAGTGACTACGTCAGCGATGCTTTTGATATAAAAAACTTCTTCCGGTTGCCATGCCATTTCGTTATTTGTTGATTCACAGCTGAGAATTCCTTTTGTTTTTCCTCTTTCAAAAAATGGCAAATCAATCATTTTCTTAATTCCAAAAACAGAGAAATAAGATTCAAAAAACTCATTGGTTCTCATGTCAGAACTAACATCGTCTGAGACAATGATTTTTTCATCGTTAATTGCGTGGAAGTATCTTGGAAATTCATCTCTGCTAAATGAAATACCTTCTGAGAATTCATTTTTGATTGCGTCATAGAAAACAACAACATTAAGTTTGTCATGTGTGAGTTCCCATATGCTGGAAAATTCGATCTTCAAGGTTTCGGCAACATTTTTACAAATAATCTTTAAGTCATCTTTAAGATTCTCTTCTGAAAAAGCAATGTTTTTAGTCAAATCAAAGGTTGAGTTGCTAAACCGTTTGTTCATTTCATTTTTTGATTCCAACAATTCATACTGATTTTGAATCAATTCTTTTTGAGCTACAATTTCCTCTTGTATTGATTGCAATTCTTCGTTTTGCAAGGAAATCTGCTGATTCTTTTCTTGGAGCTGGAAAAATGCTTTGTTTAGCACTTCTTCTGACTCTAAAAATCTTTTTTGTAGTTTAAGCAATTGCTTTTCCCACAAATTTTCACCTGTTAAGTTATTGTTCAAAACTGATTTCGCATTCCATTGATCTGATTTAAAAATCAAAAAGTAGAAAATAAATATGATAAGGACAGCCAGCATGGTTTTTTGAGAATAAATTTCAAAGAATGTAAAATCAGAAAGCAGTGCCAAGTTGTTTTTCAACATCAAAATCAACAAATCTTGACCTAAAATCCCAAAACAAGTAACAGAAAAAGAAGAGATTTTTAACCATTTAGGTTCATGGTTGCCTAAAACCGAAAAAATTACAAAAAATTGAGAGAATAGTGTGAAGTAATTGGGTATTAGTTCGTTTTTTGTAATTTCATTTAAATTCAACATAAAAGTGATAGAAAGAAAAAATGGTAATGATGTAGCAACAAGCAACAGGTAATTTTTAAATATTGAGCTCTTGATGGCATAAATAAAAATCAACAAGGCTGCATAAAACAAGCTGTAATGTCCGGCATCAATAAGTCCGAAAATCAAATAATATTTGAGTGAAAAAGTTGCCAAAATAACAATTATTGACCAAATGAGATATTTTTTGATGATTTCTAAGGGCATATTCACTAAGAAGTGTTTACAATGGTTTAATTTTGCCGAACTTGCAAGCTACAATTTAGTGAACTGTTTCATATTTTAATCAACTGTTAAATGAAAATTTCAGAAATTCAATTCAAGGTTTCCTTAGATGAGCAAAATGTGCCGGAAAGAATTCAATGGGATGCTACGGAAAAACCAAAAGATGCTTTAGAAGATTGCAAGGGAGTTTCTCTTTCTCTTTGGGACAAATCTGCCAAAGGAACCATGAGAATAGATCTTTGGACTAAAGAAATGCCTGTGAATGAAATGAAGCGTTTTTGCATTGAAACCATTGCAGGATGGGCTGATACGGTTTTGAATGCAACCGGTGATGAGTTTATGGCCGGCGAAATTGACGACCTTTGCCAAAGACTTGTGCAACATTTGAAAGACGAAGAACGAGTCGCTAAAAATTAATTTTGCTCTTTGAACCAAAATGTGCTAACTTTGATTTATGAAAACTATTTTTGGCTGTTCTTATGAGATATTAATCCCGCCACCGAGTTGCTTTTGATTGCATCATTTAATTTTTTTTAGTTTTCTATATCAATTTCATTTCTACATCTTATGTTCACATTAGAAAAACTTCAAGCTGATGCCATAGCTTTGCTTAAAGAACTCATAAAAACAGAGTCTTTCAGCAAACAAGAAAATCTCACAGCGGATATCCTAAACTCTTTTTTAGAAGAGAGAGGGGTAAAAACACAAAGACTCAAAAACAATGTTTGGGCGTTCAACAAACATTTTGACGAAAGTAAGCCCACTATTCTTCTCAATTCACATCATGACACCGTGAAACCAAATCCCGGATACACAAATGACCCTTTTGATGCATTTGTGAAAGACGGAAAACTTTTTGGCCTTGGAAGCAACGATGCCGGCGGATGCTTGGTATCTTTGATTAGCACTTTTTTACACTTTTATGACCAAGAAAATCTTAAATATAATTTTTGCATAGCCGCAACTGCCGAAGAGGAGATATCTGGTTTTGATGGTTTAGAGTTGGTTTATCCTTTGTTAGGAAAAATAGACTTTGCTATTGTTGGCGAACCTACATTGATGGATATCGCTGTTGCTGAAAAAGGATTAATGGTTTTAGATTGTGTTGCAATCGGAAAAGCAGGTCACGCAGCGAGAGAAGAAGGAGACAACGCTATATATATTGCGTTGAAAGACATTGAATGGATAAAGAATTACAGATTTGAGAAAGTATCACCACATCTGGGTCCGATGAAAATGTCAGTAACCATCATCAATGCCGGATACCAACACAATGTTGTTCCTGAAAAATGCCACTTCACGATTGACGTGAGAATAACAGAAATGTACAGAAACGAAGAAGTGTTGAAAATCATTGATGACAACATTGTTTCTGAGGTCACACCAAGGTCAGTCAGACTGAGACCATCATTCATAGACCCTAATCATGCTTTGGTTGAAGCGGCTAAAAAATGGGGGGCAAAAACTTATGGGTCGCCAACCACATCAGATCAGGCATTGATTCCTGTTCCATCTGTGAAAATGGGACCAGGAAACTCTGCTCGCTCTCACACGGCCAATGAGTTTATTTATCTGATTGAAATTGAAGAGGGAATTCAAAAATATATCAACATTTTGTCAGAGTTGGTGTAAAAGATTGAAAGGGGCAAAAGCCCCTTTTTTTTTGAGATTTGATGGGTAATTTTCTAACGTTCTGATAATCCTCTGATTTCGAACTTCAAAATTATAAACAAGTCATAAATTTGATGCTAATAAAACATTCATTTAACCACTACAATATAGGTTGAGCAAACCGTCTTTGAGCCTTCGTTTTTATTCTTTGTGATTCGATGGTCTGTTTTTAGCATTAAAATGTATAAGTCAATGAAGTCTTGACGATTGATTTAATTACTCTGTCCCACGTTGTTAATACTGGTAAAAATTGTTGTAATAACTTGTAGTTTTTGTCATCTAATTTATTAAAAAGCTTTTAGGGATGCTTTCAAAACTATTGTTATTTCTATTTTTTGATTTTAATTATTTGATGTCAAAATCGGAAAGGTATTTCTTATCTTGAATAATCCCGAGCTTCTCAAATTTTTGACCTGCCTTTGCGATTGCTTGTTCATTTGATATTTTGCCTGCATTATCCAATAAATCATATTGATTGAATTTTTGAAAACCTAATAATCTTATCCATCAACGGCAGTTGTTCGGAATTTCCGAACAACTTGATCTTCGTTCAATTCACCTTCTTTAAAAACATTGCTAATATGCTCACTTACAGTTTATTTTGACCTGTTAAATAAATCTTTCATTGCTTTTTGGGTAATCCAAACTGATTCATAATGAACAAAAACATCCACTCGCACTTCGCCATCTTTTGAAGTACATAGAATAAAATCAGAATTTTGGCTCAAATTATCCATTTAATAATTCCTTTAACCTTTTGATTTTAAAATAAACGTGATTTTCATTTGGTGTATCAAATTCTTCAAAGTTCTTTTTTTTTACCCTCGATTAAATAATCTATGATTTCATTAATCAATTTATCTCTTTCATCATTGATGCTTTAAAAATTTATATCAATAGAATTTACATCAATAAAATCATTATAATCTAAAACTATATTTTTTTGTAATACTGCTCAGAAACTTTCGAGATTGCTTTATACATAGATTCGGCTTCTATCTCAACAACTAGCGATAAAAATTCTCATATTTCAATTTTAAATGTTTCCATAATTTACTTTTTTATAATTACCTCTACCTACAAATTCTATAATTCCTTTGTCTCTTAATACTAGACGTTGCTGTCTTGATTTTGTCTTTAGTGAAATTATTATTTGGGTACTTTAATTTTAATTTGTTCTAAAATCGGTAGATTTCATCCAATGTAAATTCATTCTTTTTGATTGCATTTACACAAAGCATTATATCTAATTTCCAACCTTTTGAATCGTTTGATTTTTCTCTTAAAAACAATGTTTGGCTGAATGAATTTTCAACTATTTTTCTGTTTATAAATTTAGTGTCTTTTACTAGAAACACTTTGCCGGCTTCCTCAACATTTGAAATATCAATAATTACATCCTATTAACCTGCACGTTTTGCAGTTTCAGAAAGTGGCTTTCTTTTTACAATTATTTCCGGTTTAAAAAATTGTATTGATATGATTATGAAATTTTCAACTGACCAATTCTTGGAGTAAGTTTTAAAAAAAGTTTGGATTCTGATTGGAGTTTATTTATTCAATCATTGTTTAATAAGCACTGTCATTAATTGTTGTAGAAGATTTTCCATTTTTACTTTTCAATTCAAATTTTTCAGAACATTTTTTTCAGAAGAAATCTGCAACAGGTCGATTGTTATCATATTCATTTAATAAAGGAACTTCTCTGCAACAGGGGCAATATGAATTATCTTCTAACCAATTCTCTGTTAAAACTCTTTCAATATGTGAGTTGCTTTTTGTCTTACTCAAAAAGTTTAGTATTAAAAATTAATTTCATTTATGCAGTGAGATTTGTATTACGGACTGAAATCAAAATCCTATTTAAGGAAAGGAACTATAAATTGTGATGTAATCCTCTTATCTTCCCTCCAAGTAAATTCATTGTACAAATTTTGTATAATCAAGTAGCCTCAAATTTAAAAAAAGAAATTTGTTCTGCTTTTATATTGACAATGTTTATTTAAAACCTTGATGTTTTGGTAAAATTTTGCTCTTTTGGTATTATGCGGTTCGAATTGGGTGTTACCAAAAATGGTTAAGCCAATGACAGTCTTTTTTTACAATGATTAATAACAAAAAATTGATTTAATAGTCCGAAATTCAAAGATTTTCGCCATTTCTTTTTAATTTCCTCGAATTTTTAACTTCCATTTTCCCCATTTGAAATCAAGCAATGAAGTGATTATTTAAATATTCATAACTTTGTGACTTCACATTTTGTAAGCAAGAAAAAATAAGTTCTGTGTATAAAAAATCATTTCAAAACAGGCACATTGGGGGTTTTCCTAGTGAAACACAAAAAATGCTAGGCATTGTTGGTCACTCAACCTTAGATTCTCTTGTAGATTCTACCATTCCTCAATCCATCAGGCTAAAGACTCCTTTGAATGTAGTGAATCCTTCATCTGAGTTTGAGGTAATTGAAAAGCTTAAAAACTTATCTAACCTAAATATACAAGCTAAAAATTTCATAGGTCAAGGTTATTATGGCACTATAATACCGAGCGTGATTTTGAGAAACATTCTCGAAAACCCGGGATGGTACACCGCTTACACACCATACCAAGCTGAAATTGCTCAAGGGAGACTTGAGATGTTGCTTAATTTCCAAACGGTGATTTCAGACCTCACCGGTCTTGAGATTTCTAATGCCTCACTCTTAGACGAGGCAACTGCTGCAGCAGAGGCGATGGCACTGTTGTTCAGTGTTAAAAAATCTCCTGCAAAAAAGAAATTTTTTGCTTCGAATGCGCTTCATAAACAAACCCTTGATGTCTTAATCACTCGTTCTGAGCCTTTAGGAATCGAATTGATTATCAGCGAAGATATAAATTTACTAGACGATTCTTTTTTCGGGGCAATTTTTGGTTATCCTGATTCAAAAGGAGAAATTGTAGACTTTAGTCATTTGTCTAAAAACTTAGCTCAAAAAGAGATTGGCTTTGTTGTGGTTGCTGACTTGCTTTCTTTGTGCTTACTAAAAGCTCCGGGAGAGTTTGGTGCTGATATTGTGGTGGGTTCTGCTCAAAGGTTCGGTGTTCCGATGGGTTTTGGTGGTCCGCATGCTGCCTTTTTTGCCACTAAATCAGACTTTAAAAGATTGCTTCCAGGCAGAATAATTGGTGCTTCTGTTGACGCTGCCGGCAACAAAGCTTTGAGAATGGCTCTGCAAACCCGAGAACAACACATCAGAAGAGACAAAGCAACATCAAATATTTGTACGGCTCAGGTTCTTCTGGCTGTGATATCTGCTGCATATGCCATTTATCACGGAAAAGAAGGTTTGATAGAAATAGCTAATGATATTAATGAAAAAGCTAACTTGTTATCTCATGAAATCAAATCGCTGGGTTTCAAACAAGTTAATCATACTTGGTTTGACACCTTGACTTTTGTAAATCACATCGGTGAAACTTTATTCAGCGCTTTGAATGCGGAAAACATCAATGTCTATAACAGAGGTGATAACACATTTTCCGTTTCCGTTGATGAATGCACAACAAAAGAAGATATGTTGTCTTTACTAGCTGTTTTGCAGAGATTGAAAGTTAACGGTTCTCAAGCGGCTAATTTATCAACAGGGATTCCGAGCGAATTGAAGAGAAATTCAGATTTCTTGACCCACCCGACATTTAAGAATTACCAAACTGAGCATGAGATGCTCAGATACCTCAAACGTTTAGAAAACAAGGATCTTTCAATGGTTCATTCCATGATTTCGTTGGGTTCTTGCACAATGAAGTTGAATGCAACAACTGAAATGATTCCGGTCACTATGGATGGGTTTTCAAAATTGCATCCATTTGCACCTTTGCACCAAACAAAAGGATATCAGGTTGTTTTCGAAGAGCTTTCAAAATATTTGGCTGAAATCACGGGCTTTGAAGGGGTTTCTTTACAACCTAATTCAGGTGCTCAAGGTGAATATGCAGGCTTAATGGTCATTAGACAATACCATAAATTTCACCATCAAGCCCACAGAAACATTGCACTCATTCCTTCATCTGCTCATGGCACAAATCCTGCAAGTGCGGTGATGGCCGGAATGAAAGTGGTGGTGGTGCCTTGTGATTCAAATGGAAACATCAACTTAGAAGATTTAAAAGAGATTGTTCTAAAACACAAAGACAATCTCGCTTGTTTGATGGTGACTTATCCTTCAACTCACGGTGTTTTTGAAGAAGATATCCAAGAAATATGTGAATTGATTCATCAAAATGGTGGGTTGGTTTATATGGATGGTGCAAACATGAATGCTCAAGTGGGTTTGACAAGCCCTGCAATGATAGGTGCTGATGTTTGTCACCTAAATTTGCATAAAACATTTTGTATTCCACATGGTGGCGGCGGTCCAGGAATGGGGCCCATTTGTGTTGCAAAGCATTTGGTAGATTTCTTGCCGGGTCATGTTGAGGTTGATTTAGGACATAAGAACGCTGTCCATGCAATTTCTGCTGCACCTTATGGAAGTGCTTCAATCTTACTGATTTCTTATGCTTACATTTTGCTGATGGGTGGTGAGGGCTTGACTGAAGCTACCAAACAAGCTATTCTGAAAGCTAATTATTTGAGAGCAAGACTGGAATCTCATTATCCAATATTATATTTAGGAAAAAATGGAACTTGCGCTCATGAGTTCATCTTAGATTGCAGAAGCTTCAAAACCTCAGCAGGAATTGAAGTTGAAGACATTGCCAAAAGACTGATGGATTTCGGGTTTCATGCACCTACTGTTTCGTTTCCTGTTGCAGGAACATTGATGATTGAACCCACAGAAAGTGAATCTCTCGATGAGCTCGATAGATTTGCAGATGCTATGATTGCCATCAGAGAAGAAATCAGAGAAATTGAGATAGGTTTAGCAGACAGGGGCAACAATACCTTGAAAAATGCTCCACATACCCAACAAGAAATTTGCAGTGATGTTTGGGAATATCCTTATTCAAGAAAAAAGGCTGCATTTCCGAAATCTTGGACAGAAACCAACAAGTTTTGGCCATCAGTGAAGAGGATTGACGGAGCTTATGGTGACAGAAATCTGGTTTGCACCTGCGAACCTGTTGAGTCATATGCGGAGGCTTGAAATTGTAATTATACATAAACTCTAATTTTTTTGGTTTTGATAGATTTATTTTGGATTGGTGGGTCAAGTTTCTTATTCTTTTTGCTTAATTTCTTTTTTAAGCCTGATAAGAACAAAACCTTGATTTTGGCATCGATAATCGGTTCTGTCTTGACCACACTATTTGCTCTGTTCAGTTTTGTTTCATTGAACAAATTTGAACAGGTCTATTTCAATTGGTTCTCTGTTGGAGCATTCGATTTCAATGTTGGTTTTGAGCTGTCAAACTTTTCATTTTTGATTGCAACAGTTGTGCTGTTGGTTTCAACAGCAGTTCAGGTATATTCTTTTCATTACATGAGAAAAGAACTACTCATGAACAAATATTTTGCTTATCTCAATTTGTTTGCTTTTGCTATGTTGACCATTGTGTATTGTAAAAACCTGATGGTCATCTTTTTAGCTTGGGAATTGATGGGTGTTGCTTCTTATCTGTTGATAGGATTTTGGTTCAAAAACGAACTTGCCGTGAAAGCTTCTAAAAAGGCCTTTTTAGTCAATAAGTTGGGCGATTTAGGTTTGATGACAGCCATAATGATGTTGCTCATAAGATTCAAAACATTGGATTTGATGCAGTTGACAGCGATGACCAATCAAACCGCAAATTTTTTAAGTCCTTTTGAACTTGATTTGATAGGTATCTTGCTTTTCTGCGGATGTATAGCTAAGTCAGCACAATTTCCGCTTTCTATTTGGTTGCCTGATGCCATGAAAGGCCCTACTCCGGCATCTGCTTTGATTCATGCAGCAACGATGGTGGCATCCGGTGTGTTTTTTATGTTCTTGGTTTTTGAGTTGTTGAGTCCTAATGTATTGAATTTTATTGCAGTTATTGGCTGCATTACCGCTTTTTTTGGTGCATTCGTTGCTTCAGCACAAAAAGAGATGAAAAAAACCCTAGCTTATTCCACCATTTCTCAACTTGGATATATGGTGTTGGCTATAGGCACAGGAAATCCTTATGCAGCTTTGATTCACATGATGGTTCATGCTTTCTTCAAAGCAACACTATTTCTGGTTTCGGGTCATGTTATCCATGAAATGGAAAATGTTGCCAAAGCATTAAATAAAAAAACTACTAAAGACAATTTGAATCCAAATGACATGTGGATGATGGGAGGACTTTCAAAATATATGCCTTTTACATTTTGGGCTTATTTGATTTCAATGTTTGCTGCAATTGGCATGCCCTTTACAACCGGTTTGCTTTCCAAAGATTTTATTTTAACAGGCTCAGTAGTCTGGTCGATATCACATTTCAACAGTTTGGGTTGGTTTTCTTTTATGATTCCATTGATTTCGTTTTTAACAGTAGGAATAACCTGTTTTTATATGTCAAGACAGCTCATTCTTGTTTTTTTAGGAAAACCAAGATTTCTTGACAGCTCAGAAAAGAATCATTACGTTCCTAAAGAAGCCAATCATACAATGTTGATTCCTACACTTTCACTTTCTGTGTTTTCCATATTTGCCACTTTATCTCCTTTAAATCCTTTTGATTTGTCAGATTCTTGGATGCTCGAAGTCTTATCAACTAAGCAATATTCAAGCATCTTGAAATTAGATGAGATTCATCATGTTCATCTTTGGGTCACATTCTCTTCACTTTTCATTGTGATGGTGGGTGGTGCTGTTTCATACTTCAAATATTTCAGAAAAGGCATTTCGCCAATTGAACAACAAAAACATGAATCAGGAGCGTCATTGATTAAAAGATTTGCTTTAAATGCGTGGTATATCAACCAAGGGTATGAGAGCATTGCCAATTGGTTACAAAGCAAATCAGGTTTGGTGCTAAAATTTGACACTAAAATTATAGATAAAAATCTGAACAGAATCGGAAAATTCAACGTAGCATTTGCTAACATCATTTTGTTCATTGACAAGCATTTTATTGATGGATTAGTCACAACTTCGACAATAGTTTATTCCGGATTTGGTAACATTGTGAGAGGTGGCGATGAATCAAAGATTCAAAAAAACCTAACTATGACGGTGTTGATAATTATTGGTTTACTGATTTTGTTGTTTTGGGTGTTGAAGTGAGTTTTTGGATTAAGCGAATGGTTTCAAACGCCTTTAACATGTTATAGCTCAAAACCTTTCAAAAAAATCCACTTTTGAATCAAAAAACCGTTTTTTCGATTTTTTAGGAAGATTCAGCTATTAATCAAGACTGTTCTTTTTCATCAATAACCAAACATTTTTCATTGTTTGAACTTTGAGAAGGTTTTGGTTGTAAAACTTGAAAAACATCATGAAGAGAACAACTTTCTTGAAAGTTTTGGGCTTGCTTCCTTTTTATTATTGCATGAAGAATCTAAACGAATTATACGCACATTCTCTTTCTTTACCCAACTCTGAGAAAATGCCGGTTCTCTTTTTGGGGCATGGGAATCCCATGAATGCAATTGAAGAAAATCAGTTTGTTTCGGGTTTTAGAAAAGTTGCTAAGTCTTTGCCTAAACCGCATGCTATTCTTTGCATTTCTGCACATTGGTTCACCAAAGGCACAAAAGTGACCGCAATGGAAAGACCCAGAACCATTCACGATTTTGGTGGTTTTCCGAAAGCGTTGTTCGATGTTCAATATCCTGCAAAGGGAAACCCGGTTTTGGCAGGTGAAACCAAAGATATTTTAAGCCCGGTTTTTGTTGAGCTTGATGAAAAATGGGGTCTTGACCATGGGGCTTGGTCTGTGATAAAACATTTGTATCCTGACGCTGACATACCTGTAGTTCAACTCAGCATTGATTATACCAAGCCGGCGTCTTATCATTTTGAGCTCGCTCAAAAACTGAACAAACTAAGAAGCAAAGGTATTTTGATAATCGGAAGCGGAAACATCATTCACAACTTGGGTTTGGTGGATTGGAAAAACTTTGAAAAAGATGATTATGGATATGATTGGGCCATTGAAGCCCGAGAAACAATCAATAAACATTTGATTGATGGAAATTTTGAATCTCTCATTCGATATGATAAGCAATCAAAAGCATTTCAGCTTGCCATTCCAAGTCCTGATCATTTTTTGCCTTTGATTTATTCAATTGCTTTAAAAGAAAAGAATGACGATTTAATGCTGTTCAATGACAAATTGCTGGCCGGCAGCTTGAGCATGACAAGCTTAAAAATCGGTTAAATTTTTAAATTGAATCAGCTTTGAACATTATCAAATACCCAAATATTTCTTCAGAAGGTTCATTTGAAATTTATAACCAAACCACCTTCTTATGAACCAAAATTGTTTAGCGTCCTTTCCTGCTAAATATCTAAGGGTGTTTTTGTTATCTGTTGCAGCCTTGAAAATCACTGAGGCGACCATTTCAGATGTGCCAAAATTTTTCAAAAACCTTGGATCTTGGAATTTTTGCTGAATGTTTTTGCTATAGTCTTGATATTCAGGAAATGCAGTTAGGTCAAAGGATTTTAAAGAACGACCTGCAAAATCAGTTTTGATTGCACCGGGTTCTATCAATTTGACCTTGATTCCAAAAGCTTGAAGATCATACCACAAACCCTCTGTTAAACCTTCTAATGCAAATTTTGATGAATTATAAACTCCAAACAAAGGCAACGTCAACAAGCCTCCTATGGAAGTGATGTTGATGATAGTTCCGCTTTTGTTTATTTTGAAATGAGGCAAAATCTCTTTGATGCAATCAATGACTCCAAAAAAATTGACATCATACTGTTTTCTGATTTCTTCATCTGAACCTGCTTCCAAAGGGCCATAAGCGCCATATCCGGCATTGTTAAGCAAGACATCAATTTTCCCGAATAAAGATATTGAAGAGGCTATTGCATGTTTAATACTTTCTTTGTTTTCAACATCAAGAGCCAAGATTTTTAATGAGGTATCTTCTTTTAAATCATTCTCGTTTTCAGGTTTTCGCATGGTGGCGACAACGTTCCAACCTTTTTGATGAAAAAAAACAGCTGTAGCTTTTCCGATACCACTACTCGCTCCTGTGATTAAAATTGTCTTCTTCATTGCCCTAAATTTAACTTCCTCAAAATTAAGCTTAATTTTGAAAAGCACACCTCATTATCAACATTTTAAATCAGATTTTCCCGTTTAGTTCAAAAGCCAAAACATTCAAAACCTGAGTTTAACAAATCAGGTTTGTTATAAGAAATTCCATTCACCCTTCCACCTGCTGCCAACACAATGGCATGACCAGCGGCGGTGTCCCATTCCATGGTAGGTTGTGTTCTGATGTAAATATCTGCTGTTCCTTCAGCTACTAAGCAAAATTTTAAAGAACTACCCATGGAAACCATCTCTTTTACATCAAATTGAGCAAGAACTTCTTGGTCTAACGATGATTGATGCGAGCGACTTCCCACAGCTACGAATGAATCTTTAGCATGTTTAACAGTGATTTTTTGGGTTAGCTTATCACTGGTTTTGAATGCTCCGTTCTTCAAGTCACCAAAATATAAGGTGTTTAAAACCGGGGCATAAATGACTCCTAAAGTTGGGATTCCGTTTTCAACTAGCGCGATGTTGACCGTGAACTCTCCATTCCTTTTGATGAATTCTTTTGTGCCATCTAAAGGATCAACCAACCAAAAAGAACCCCAATCTCTTCTGTTTTCGTAAGCTACATTTTTTTCCTCCTCAGAAATGATGGGAATATGAGGGAAATTGTCTTTCAATCCTTTAACTATCAAATCATTAGCTGCTTTGTCTGCCAAAGTTAAGGGTGAGTTGTCTGCTTTTTTTTCAATTCCTTGTTCAGATGAGTCTTTGGAATAAATTTCCATGATTGCCTTTCCGGCATTGATGGCGATTTGATTGATGATATTGATTTCCAATGGATTGAATATTTAAGATTTTTTGGATACTCACAAAAGTAAGCCAAATAGGTGATTTTCATTGAGGAAAGATAAATGAATTTTGAGTTGTTGTTATTTTTATCTCAAAGAGAGTCACAAGCTTACAAGCCTACGCCAAAGGGATTGGGGATATCAGTTTTTAGGTTTTATGTTTGACTGTTTTTAAAGAAAATTACAATCAGCTTTATCTTGTGATACAAACGACGGGCGGGTGGTCTGTGTGCCA
>JBDNDT010000079.1:0-8310 GCA_046718985.1 Cytophagales bacterium | reverse complement strand
ATAGGGTATTTCACTACCCATTTCCCGAGTTTTTCTATCAGTTGGTCAAAACCGAGAATGCTCAGCACCCTTTTCATGTTGTAAACCGTCATCACTAGAGCCATCTCACCCCTGACTTTTGACAAGCCCCTGAGATTGGTGTGGTTGTATCCCCATTGTCTCTTTATCGTTCCGAAGATATGCTCGTTGATTTCTTGTCGTTTTCTATACAAATCGCTGTTATTCAGATAGTTGATTTTGTTTCTTTCTACCGCTTCGGCATATTCGCTGCGCTCTATCTCCCTCCTGCCGTCTGCCTTGGCGGTGCACAGGTTTCTGGCAGGGCAGGTCTTGCAGTCGGACGTTCTGTATTTTTTCATCCTGTAACTGTCTCTTTCTCTTGATTTTACGTGCCAATTACCTGTGGTTTTCAACACACTTCCCTCAGGGCAGGTGTAGGTGTCGGTCTCTTTGTCGTACACAAACTGCTCTGCCATATATGCTTTGGTGGTGCCTTTCTCGTTGCTGTTGACCACTTCCGGTGTTGCCACCAAGGTCTGTATTCCCTCTGCCTGTGTCTGTTGTATCTCCCTGCCGTTGTGGTAGCCTTTGTCTGCAAGGGCGGTGAACCCTTCTGATTGGATATTGGCCTTCGCCTCCTTTGCCATCCCGCTCAAGGCGTTGCGGTCGTTTTGGTTGAGGGTCTGCGTGCCGACAACCAGGCAGTGCTTGCTGTCCACCGCCGCCTGGGTGTTGTAGCTCACCTCCACCACCTGCCCTTGGACAAGCAGAGCCCTCGCGTCTGGGTCGGTGGTGCTCACTTGGGTCTGGCCACTCTCTTCAAGCTGTTGTTGCAACAACTCATATTTCAGGCGGTTGCCTTTCAGCCTTTGCAATTTCTCTTGGATGTTTTTGATTTCCTCGGGCTGTTTCTCGGCTTGGTCGTTTTTGTCCAGCTCGCTCATATATTCGGCGGTCTTAGCGTCTATGTAAGCCAAGTGGCGCTCTATCTTCTTGGCGTTGTGGTTGTTCTTCTTGCTGTTGGAAGCCCTGATTTTGGTGCCGTCTATGGCCACAGTCTCGCCACCTACAAGACCGAGGTCTTTGAGGAACAGCACGAACAGCCTGAAAGTGTTCTTGAGTGCCACGGGGTTGTCTTTCCTGAAATCGGCTATGGTGTGGTAATTAGGCACGAGCCCCGACAGCAACCACTGCAACTCGATGTTGCGGGAGCATTCACGCTCAAGCCTGCGGGAACTGCGGATGCCGTTGAGGTAGCCGTAGAAATACAGTTTTAGGAATATCTTGGGCTCGAAAGAAGGTCTGCCCTCGGTTTTGGGCTTGGAAATGGCAAAGCCAAGTTTGGCAAGATCCAGCTTATCAACGAAAGCGTCCACAAAGCGGACGGGGTTGTCGCGGGAGACCAATTCCTCCATTGAAGAAAACCGTATCTGATGTCTGTCTTGGGGGTTGATATAGGACATTTTGTAATTGTTTCTATACCATAAAAATACAATCTAAAGACCAGTTGTGCAAGTTTTTTGCTATGTTTGTAGAGGTTAGTTTTTTCACAGACTGACGTTAGTGGTAATGATACGACACCACGAAAAACCAACGACATTAACAAAATACATGGAACAAATTAAAAAGGTAATGCGACAAATAATTGACGTATCGGAAGACGAATTAAACGACTTCCTAAACCGAGCCATTACCAAAACTTTTAAACGACAAGAAACTTTAAGCAGACCTGACGCAATCCCAAACGAAATATTTTTTATCAACAAAGGAATTATCAGGGTTTTCATAATAGACAATGAAGGAACTGAACACACCATACATTTTGCATTAGAAAACCAATTTATTGCTGACTATTCCAATTTCATTCAACAACAACCTTCCATTTATAGCTTGCAAACTTTGGAAGAAACCCAAGTAGTAATTTTACCTCGTTCTGCAATTGAATGGGGTTATAAAAACTTAAAAGAAGGACAAAAAATGGGTAGATTGATTGCAGAATACTATTTTATTTATCAAGATGACCGTATTAAAAATTTATACATAAGAACACCAAAAGAACGATACGACAACATCACAAATGTTTTCCCAAACATACACAACCGAGTGCCACAACATATGATTGCATCCTATCTGGGTATTACGCCTATACATTTAAGTAGATTAAAAAAAGCAGAGATAAAAAAACTATAAACATTTGTTATCGTTTCAAGTCTCCTAAGCACCTCATCTTTGCATTATAATTTTAAAGAAAATTACAATGACAAAGAGTTTCTTATTTTCAATAGCCCTTCTGCTATCAGTTTCTTTATCTGCTATTGCACAGAAAGATACTGTGAGGACTATAATGTCCAAAAAATTTAATCCAACCACGAACCTTATAAAATGGCCAGAAGAATTTAATCCTGAGAAAACAAATTTTTATGTTTACAATGAAATAGAAATCAATGCAAAGCCTGAGGCTATTTGGAATATATTGATAGATGCCTTAAAATGGGAATCTTGGTATAAGGGTGCAAAAAATGTTTCAATGACTGACAGCAACCATAAGTTTCTACAAGCTAATTCTGTAATTAAATGGGAAACTATGGGTCAAAAGTTTATATCACCTATACAGGTCTATGAACCAAATAAATATTTAGCTTGGGAATCTCGAAAAAAAAGCATTACAGGCTACCATGCTTGGGTAATTGCTCCAACGGTTAATGGATGCAGATTGATAACGGCTGAGTCACAAAATGGCTTTTTGACCTTTATGCAGAGAGTATTTCTTCCGAACAAACTTTTGAAACTGCACGATACATGGATAAAATTAATTAAAGAAAAAGCAGAAAATCAAAACTAATCAAAATGAAAGAATACATTTTAATCACAGGAGCAAGCTCAGGTATTGGCTACGAAATGGCAAAACAGTTGGCTGCCAAAAACTTCAATTTAATTTTAGTTGCAAGAAGTGAGGATAAATTATTGCAACTTCAAAAAGATTTACAAAACCAATTCAAAATTGATGTTGAATATTTTCTTTTTGATTTAGCAGAACCAAATTCTGCACAAGATTTATATGACAACGTCAAACAGAAAAATTATTTGGTAACGGGAGTAATCAACAATGCAGGTTTTGGTGACTATGGAAATTTTGTAGAGATGCCCCTGAAAAAAGATGAGGAAATGATTACTGTAAATATTACTGCATTAGTTGGTCTAACCAAACTATTTGGAGCGGATATGGTAAAAGCAGGAAAAGGAAGAATAATGAATGTAGCGTCATTACTTTCATTTCTGCCATTTCCTTATTATTCAGTGTATTCTGCAACGAAATGTTTTGTTCTGGCTTT
Organism: Cytophagales bacterium; assembly: GCA_046718985.1. GTDB lineage: Bacteria > Bacteroidota > Bacteroidia > Cytophagales > UBA9547 > JBDNDT01. The sequence continues at coordinate 4,978 of JBDNDT010000079.1, read as the reverse complement.
TACAGAAACCGTTGCTGCAGAATTGCAAGGTACAGGCGTAACAGTTACAGCACTTTGTCCAGGAACTATTGAAACACCTTTTCATACAGAGGCAATGCGAAAAACAAAAGCAATGAATGCTAACAAACCTATGCCAGCAGATATTGTTGCAAAAGCAGGTGTAAAGCTTTTTTTAAATGGTAAAGGTAAAAAAATTGTGGGCTTTATGAATTGGTTTTTAAGCAATTTACCACGAGTAACACCCGATAAAATCATGATGAGAATTAAAAAGAATTTAGCAAGTATAAAACAATGATAAACTTTATTCAAAACATAAAAGCAAGAAACGAAACCCTTTTTTATTTTGGTTTAGTTTGCGTGTTATTTTCAATGTTGTTTTTGATTTTAGCAAAGACAACCACAACACAAGTCTATGGCGTAAATGCTTGGTACAAGCCATTCAAATTTGCTTTTTCAACTTTGACATTTGCTTGGGCTATGGCTTGGTATTGTTATTATTTGCCTGACTTTAACATCAAATTGTTTAATTGGTCAATTATAATTCTGTTGGGCTTTGAAATTGTTTATATTGCGATTCAGGCAAGTAAAGGGCAACTTTCGCACTATAATTTAAGTACAAGTTTTTATGCTACAATGTATTCTTTAATGGCTTTGGCTGCAACCTTGGCTACACTCTATACTGCGTATGTTGGCTTTTTATTTTTCAAAAACTCATTTCCAGATTTACCAAACTACTATATTTGGGCAATCCGATTAGGAATTGTAATTTTTGTAATATTCTCTTTTGAAGGTTTTGTAATGGGTTCAAGATTAAACCATAGTGTTGGGGCATTAAACCACAATTCTAATTTATTTATTTTAGGTTGGAGCAATACCGTCGGCGATTTAAGAGTTTCACATTTTATAGGAATGCACGCCTTACAGGTTTTACCAATACTTTCGTATTACGTTTTGAAAAACACGAAATTGACAGTTGGACTTTCTTTTATATACGGACTATTAGTTTTACTAACACTTATTCAAGCATTGCAGGGAAAACCCTTAATAAAACAAAAGACCGAAGTAAATATAACAGAATAACTCAACACAACAGAAAACCACTACCACTAACATCTAGCCGGCTAGCGAAAATGCCCCACCAAAAAAATGCCCCATCTGGTTTGAACCTCATGGGGCATTTTTGTTAGCCGCTGTTGACTGACACCTTCGGGGAGATTGGATTTCACTCTAGGTTGATTCGTAGGGCTTTCCCCTACCTTGGACTTGCTTTTCTGGGTTCAGCATACTCGTTTTTCCGCTTTTCCTTGCCTTTGGCACAGAACTTACCTTACCCAAGATTGCTCTGCTTCTTGGCTTTCGATTTCCCAACAATGTCCTGAAACTGAGGGTCAACGTTTTTTCGTTTCCTCCTATGCTCACGAAGGGGCGAAGCTCTCTATCGGCTTTTGCAATTCTTTGGGTTGTTTGCAGAAATTGGTTTTTTTCTCAAACCAAGGTTATCCGCAACAGGGATGGCGAGGTTTGTTTGAGCTCCTTTTTTGTGTAGTGAAACGGAACAAAAAAGAGCGAGCCGCGCCAGCCCGGCCGCCCTCAGGCGGGTTGCCCAAAATTTAAAATATTCTGTTGTATGTAAAATATTAGCAGGTTTTGAATCAAAGACAAACAAAACATATGCTTGTTTGATATTTAAAAAAATTACAAAAACTGTCCGTCTTATGCTATTAAAAACATTACATTTGTCACGCACATAAATTCAATCAGAAGAGCTAGACTCAGATGTATAAAGTTAAAACTACAATCAAAGAAACTCTTGCCGATGAAATCACACCTGTGAGCATTTTTTTGGCACTGAGAGATAAATATCCTAGGTGTATATTATTGGAAAGCTCTGATTATCACGGAACACAAGACATTTATTCTTATATCTGTTGTGACCCTATAATTGGTGTTGAATTGCAAAATGATGTTTGGAAATCTTATGATCATTTGGGCAATGAAACAATTAAAAAAATTCAACAAAAAGGAGATGTTACCATTGCTTTAAAGGAGTTTTTAGAACAATTTGAAACTTCTGAAAATGATTTAGATTCAAATTGCATCAAAGATGGAGTTTTTGGTTATATGTCTTATGATTGTGTGAAGCATTTTGAAGACATTGATATTCAAACTTATCCGACGGAATTCAGAAAAATTCCGGATTTGCAATATCATTTTTATCGTTACATTTTGGCTTTCAATCACTTCAACAATCGTTTGCTTATCATTGAAAACCATATTGAAGGCGATTCAAGAAATTCTGAGCTTGAAAGAATTGCTCATTTGATTAAAAGCAAGACTTATTCTTCATTTCCATTTGAACTTTTCGAGAGTGAAGACTCTAATTTCAATGATGAAGAGTTTTTGAACATTCTTGAAAAAGGAAAATACCATTGCAGAAGAGGTGATGTTTTCCAAATTGTGCTTTCCAGAAGGTTTTCACAGCAATATTCGGGAGATGATTTCAATGTTTATCGCAGTTTAAGGTCTATCAACCCATCGCCATATTTATTTTATTTCGATTATGGCAGTTTCAGGATTTTTGGTTCTTCACCTGAAGCGCAAATTGTGGTGAAAAACGGAAAAGCAACCATTTTCCCGATTGCCGGAACTTTCAAAAGATCCGGCAATGACATCAAAGATTATGATTTGGCAAAAAAACTTCTCAACGACCCCAAAGAAAGTGCTGAGCATGTGATGTTGGTTGATTTGGCAAGAAATGACTTGAGCAGGCATTGCGACCAAGTGAAAGTGGAGACTTTCAAAGAAGTGCAATATTATTCGCATGTGATTCATTTGGTTTCAAAAGTTTCAGGAAGGCTTGAAAACAAAGGGCATATGCTTGAGATTGTGGGTGATACGTTTCCGGCAGGGACACTTTCGGGCGCACCCAAACACATGGCAATGAAAATCATCAACCAACTTGAACATGGCAACAGGGGTTTTTATGGCGGTGCCATTGGTCACATAGGCTTCAACGGAAGTTTCAACCATGCCATCATGATCAGGACAGTGATGAGCAAAAACAACTTGTTGTTTTATCAGGCAGGTGCCGGTGTTGTTCAGCTTTCAGACATTCACAGTGAACTTCAAGAAGTTCATAACAAATTGGCCGCTTTGAAAAAAGCAATTGTTCAAGCTCAAACTGTTTAAAGAAGATGAAGATATTGGTATTTGACAATTATGATTCATTCACCTATAATTTGGTTCACATTGTGAAAGCTTTGGGTTTCACTGACCTTGAAGTGCACAGGAACGACAAAATCAGCCTTGAAGAAATTCAAAAGTTTGACAAGGTGATTTTGTCTCCCGGTCCCGGGATTCCATCTGAAGCCGGAATTTTGTTGGATGTGATCAAAGAATTTGCCCATCAAAAACCCATTTTAGGTGTTTGTTTGGGTCATCAGGCAATAGGTGAAGCATTTGGTGGGAAATTGATCAACCTTTCAAAGGTTTTCCATGGAGTGGGAACAAGCATCAAAGTGCTCAAAAAAGAGAAAATGTTCATGGATTTACCTGATGAATTCACCATTGGGAGATATCACTCTTGGGTGGTTTCACAGGATGGATTTCCGAAAGACTTGGAAGTGACGGCCATTGACGAAAATGGTCAAATTATGGCATTAAGACATAAAAATCTAGATATTAGAGGCGTTCAGTTTCATCCTGAATCTATTTTAACCGAGTTCGGAGAAGAGATGATGAGAAACTGGCTGAAAGATTAAGCTAAATTTTTTTATGAAAACTACTACTTTTTTATTCTTACTTGTTTTTGGAGTTTCTTGTTTGGGTTTTTCACAAAGTCTTGGGAAATCACCAATTATGCCTAAAAATGTTTTAAAGGCTTTTCCTATTGGTTTCATTAACAAAGCAAAGTTTGGATATGAGTATGCACCCAATCAGAATATGACTGTGGGTTTTAATATGGCACTATATTACATGCTCTTTAAAGGGGTGACTTTAGGGCCAACTTTGAGGCTATATTTTACCGGAACAGCACCTCATGGGCTCTTCTTTCAACTTCAAGCACATTATTTCAGCACTTCAACAAATATTTCACTGACTTATGATTTGGGCAGTGGCACAAGAGTTACCCGAAACTTCACTCGCTCAGCCTCGGGAGTAGGAGGAGGCTTTGGCTTAGGCTATCAATTTTTGATGGGTGCCAATGGCAATGTGAGTCTTGACTTGATGGCCGGATTAAAATATTTACCGGTTCCTGAAGGGGCTTTTTATGTAAAAGATACTGATACATTTGGTAATACAATTGGAGAAATTGACTATACTCCCTTTTGGTATCTAACCGGTCCGGGTTCAATCATCAACTGTCACATTTCAGTGGGATATGCGTTTTAAACAAACAAATTGGAAACATTTTTGCAGAAAAAAACGAATAAAACAATGTTAGATATTTTTTCAATTTTTCAAATTCAGATAACGTCATGAAGATAATCATTCCAATGGCAGGTATGGGAAAAAGAATGAGACCCCACACCTTAACCGTGCCTAAACCTTTAGTTCCTATAGCAGGCAAGGCAATTGTTCACCGTTTAGTTGAAGATATTGTGAAAGTGTGTGGTGAACCTGTTGAGGAAGTGGCCTTCATCATTGGAAATTTTGGCAAAGAAGTGGAAGACAGGCTCATCGGAATTGCATCACAAGTGGGTGCAAAAGGCAGTATTTATTATCAACATGAAGCTTTGGGAACTGCTCATGCCATTTATTGCGCTGAAAAATCTTTAAGCGGCAAAGTGGTGGTGGCATTTGCTGACACTTTGTTCAAAGCTGATTTCAAACTTGATTCGTCGGAAGAAGGTATTATTTGGGTGCAAAAAGTAGAAGATCCCAGACCTTTTGGTGTTGTGAAAATAGGTAATGACGGCTCAATCACTGATTTTGTTGAAAAACCGGAAAATTTTGTTTCAGACTTAGCTATCATTGG
>JBDNDT010000078.1:0-8379 GCA_046718985.1 Cytophagales bacterium | reverse complement strand
AGCATGAACTTGATTCCGGAGGACATTCTTTCGACCCTGAACTCACCATTGATGACTGGAAAATTACCGATTTCAAAACATATACAGGTGTAAAAAAATACCTCACTGACTTCGGTGACAAAAGTGTTGGCATTCCGGAAACATTCTATGATACTTTCAACATTGAAATGAGTCTTTCAAGAAACACATTCGGACTATTCTTGAAACTTTTCATCGGAATGTACATTGCATTCTTAATTTCATCTGTCAGTTTCCTGGTGAGCGCAGAACATGTTGAACCCAAGTTTGCACTTCCTGTAGGTGGTCTTTTTGCTGCGGTCGGAAACAAGTATATTATTGATTCTGTGTTACCCGAAACCAACAGTTTCACCCTTGTTGACACCCTTCACACCCTCACTTTCATTTATATTTTTATCATCATCACAGAATCCTCGATTTCACTCATTTTCGAGAAAAGAGGCTGGAAGAGAATGTATCAATGGCTAGAATCTTACGGAGAACTAATTATCTTCATCAGCTACTTCATTTTTAATATCATCTTTGTTTTGAAAGCAATGCTGTGAAGAACATAATGTTTTGCACTCATGTTGGTCTTTTGACCTACATAAAATGTTTAAAAGTCTTTCCTTGACTCCAAAACAATTGTCTGTTGCACAATGATCACTATTTAGTGTAATGTTACCTACCTTGGTCAAAGCAAAGACAACTATTTTGAATTGTATCCATTGTTCTTGTTTAAATTGGGTTTGGCATTTCCACGAATTATGTAAATGCCCGACACACACCATTTCAAAACCTTTAGAATTCAAGATTTTAGCTTGATTAAATTTACAATTAAACAAACTATTGAAAATAAACATATCGTTTAATTCATATTTTTTATTGGATAAGTTATAAATATTCACTACCTTGCACCACTTTCGTTTTCAACAACAACGAAAACCAGCCTAAATCATTCACTTTCTGTTGATTTCACAGCAACAATTGAGTTGATTGATTAGTCTGTTATACAACTTATATATTAAACAAGATGACAACAACTACTTTCAAAAGCTGCATTAGCATGCTGTTCGTTATGGTATATGTGCTCAACACCTCAGCACAAATCAATACACCGACCGGGGCAACAGTCCCATTTGGAACCAACACAAGTTATCAATTTGGCTTGATGCCTACCAACAGAAATGTTCAAGATGCCCGAACTGCTTATGAAAACTGGAAGAGAGATTTCACCCAATGTTGTGATGGTTTTTGTTTCGTTAGGTCATCGGGTGGTGCGGCGTCTGGTGGCGATGTGGTTTCTGAAGGAATAGCCTATGGAATGTTGCTTTCTGCATATGCAGCAGACAAGGCTCTATTTGACGGTTTGTGGAATTTTTATAAAAGTACCAGAACATGCACCGGTTTCATGAATTGGCAAGTTAATGTGAACGGTTGCAGACCGGGAAATGTCACAGGAAGTGGTGGTGCGGCAGATGCTGATGTTGATGCTGCAATGGCATTGATTGTGGCAGCTAGACAGTGGCCTAATTCCACAACTCCTCATAATTACAGAACAGATGCTAGGCAATTGGTTGCTGATTTGATGGATTGGCAAATTGACCATGTGACAACACCAAGATATGAATTGGGAAATGGTGATGGTTGGTTAGGTTATAACCCAACCAACTGCTCCAACAACAGAAGAAGACAAGGCAGCAACGGATGTAGAAATCCAAGTTATCAAGCTCCCGGATATTTTCAAGCATTCATAGATTTTATTCCAGAAGCAGATCCCTTGTGGGCGCAAGCAAGAAACGCAGGGCGCAATTTGTGGATTGGCAATGCACACCCAACAACAGGTTTGGCTTCAAATTGGTGCAGACCGGGCGGTTCAACCGATGGAGCCTGCTCAGGCAGTGGAACTTCAACAAGAGGCTTTGGTTATGATGCCATCAGAACACCTTGGAGACAAGGGGTGGATGCTATTTGGTATGGTCACACCCCAACAGTTAATTTAATCGAAAGACAAGTCAGCTGGTGGGAATCTCGTGGTGGTATTGATCAAATTGGAGACGGATATAACTACGATGGAACGGGAAGCAGAGGAAATGTAAACAGCACTTTCATCAGCATGATTGGTGCACAATCTTTAGGTTTGACTAGTTCAACACGCCAAACCTGGGTGAACAATCTTTATCAACGCAGTGTAAGCACCAACACGCCGGGTTATTTCAGCCAAACTTTGAGGGTTTTGGGCTTGTTCGTACAGACAGGAAATTTCTGGAACCCAAATGCAGTAACAAGCGGAGGAAGCAATCAAGCGCCTACCGTTTCTTTGACTGCTCCTGCAAGTGGTGCTTCATTTTGTGCGGGAACTGCAATCACCCTTTCGGCAAATGCCGCAGATGCAGACGGAACCATCAGCAAAGTTGACTTTTTCAGAGGAACCACATTGATAGCCAGTGTCACAACAGCACCATATAACCATAACTGGACAAATGCTCCCGTAGGAACTCATTCTATCACAGCCGTTGCCACAGACAACCGCAATGCAACAACAACTTCAGCGGCAAGAAGCATCACCGTTAATGCAGCACCCAATGCACCAACTGTCAACAGCCCTGTGAATTTGTGTGTAGGTGGCGACTCTTCACCATTGTCTGCAACAGGAACAGCCTTGAGGTGGTACACCTCAGGCACGGGAGGAACAGGCTCAACCACAGCACCAACACCTTCAACTGCAAGTGCAGGAACTCAAAATTTCTGGGTTTCTCAAACTGTGAATGGTTGTGAAAGCCAGAGAGCACAAATCATCGTGAATGTAAATCAACCAACTGCTCCGACGGTAAATTCACCGGTCAATTATTGTCAAGGCTCAACAGCAACAGCACTCACAGCAACAGGAACTTCTTTGAGATGGTACACATCAGCGACGGGAGGCACAAGTTCAACAGTAGCGCCAACTCCTTCTACCAACACTGTTGGAACTCAAAATTTTTGGGTTTCTCAAACAGTTAGTGCTTGTGAAAGTCCAAGAGCACAAATCACTGTGAATGTAGGTACAGCCACTGCAAGCCCGACAGTAAGTTCTCCTGTCACCTATTGCCAAGGGGCAACAGCCACACCATTGACAGCCCAAGGTACTAATTTGCGTTGGTACACCACAGCAACAGGAGGAACGGCAAGCACAACAGCCCCTACTCCAAACACATCAACGACAGGTAACACGTTGTTTTATGCGTCACAAATAGCAAACGGATGTGAAAGTCCAAGAGCGATCATCACGGTGACCGTTAATCAAACTCCTGCTGCCCCAACGGTATCTAGTCCGGTGATATACAGACTCAATGAGTCTGCTACACCATTGACAGCAACAGGAACAAATTTGCGATGGTTCACCACAGCAGCAGGAGGTACGGGTTCAACTACAGCACCAACACCTAGCACTAACACAGAAGGAACGGTAACTTTTTATGTCTCACAAACTAACACATCAGGTTGTGAGAGCCCTAGAGCCGCCATTGAAGTGGTAGTAGCCAATATTTTAGACATCAACAGAACTTCCACAGCTCCAATCATTGATGGAACAATGGATGCTATTTGGAACGGTGTGACCCCACAAAATATAACCAAAGTCATTTTGCCTTCGGTTTCGAGTGCTGCTGATTTATCAGGTTCTTTCAGAGCCTTGTGGGATAATCAGTTTTTTTACATCATTGCCACCATCACCGACGATGTTAAAATCAATGACAGCCAAAATGTTTGGGAAGATGATGGCGTAGAACTTTTCTTTGATTTTGGCAACAAAAAACTAAGCTCTTATGCAGCCACAGATGTTCAATATACTTTCAGATGGAATGATAACACCATACACGTAAACCCATCAGGAAGACCAACTTCTGGAATCAATTTCTCCATGGTTGGCACAGCAACAGGTTATGTTTTTGAAGCAAGAATACCTTGGGCGAATTATCAAGTAAGCCCACAAGTTGGACAATTGCACGGTTTTGATATTCATTTGAATGATGACGACAATGGAGGTGCAAGGGATGGAAAAATGGCTTGGAATTCAAGTTCAGATGACGCTTGGCAGAATCCTTCATTGTTGGGTACTATTAGGCTTACAGGTCTTGGAAATCAAGCACCTTCTGTTTCTTTAACCTCACCGACAAATAATTCAAGTTTTTGTTCAGCAACAAACATTACATTGAGTGCAAATGCCAGTGATGCTGACGGAAGTGTGGCAAGGGTTGAATTTTATAGAGGAACTACTTTAATTGGAACTGTCAATAATGCACCATACAATTTCAATTGGACAAATGCACCTGTCGGCACACACTCCATCACAGCAAGAGCATTTGACAATTTGAATTTATCAACCACATCAACAGCGATTAATATCACTATTAATGGAATACCTAATCTTCCAACAGCAAATTCACCAGTCAATTTGTGTCAAGGCACAACAGCAAGTGCTTTGACCGCTACCGGAACAGCATTGCGCTGGTATGCCTCAGCAACTGGAGGCACAGCCAACACCACAGCCCCTACACCTTCAACAGCAAACGCCGGAACACAAAACTTCTGGGTTTCTCAAACCCTGAACGGCTGCGAAAGTGCTAGGGCACAAATCACCGTGAATGTGAATATAATTCCGGCAACGCCAAATCCTAGTTCTAATAACCCGGTTTGTATTGGTGAATCCATAAATTTAACCACATCGCAAGCTGGAGCTGGTGCCACTTATGCATGGACGGGTCCCAATGGCTTCACTTCCAACAACAGACAACCTAGTCGTCCTAATGCGACTTTGAATATGGCAGGTCAATATACTGTTAGGGTTACACAAAACTCATGTACTAGCAATCCCGGAAATGTTCAGGTAGTGGTTGAATCTCCGGTAATTTGGTTTGAGGATAGAGATGGAGACGGCTTTGGAGATCCAAACTCAACTGTTATGGCATGTGAACAACCTATGGGTTATGTAAGCAATAACCAAGATGAATGTCCGGGCAATCCTAACAAATCAAATCCGGGTCTTTGTGGATGTGATGTTCCCGAAGGTCAATGTGTGACCAGTATATCAGGAAATTGGGGTGTACAAAACATGGACGAACTGATGCCAAATCCTTACAATAAGGTAGCATATCTGAAAACCAACAGCAATGAATCAACAACCGTTCGTATTTCAAGTGTTAATGGTGAATTGATTAGCGAGTTTTTAATGTCAGGAATGACCGAAATTGGAGAGGGGTTGCCATCAGGAACTTATTTTGTTTATCTGCAAAACAGCGAAGGTATCCGTGTGAAGAAAATGGTAAAGATTGACTAAACCCAAGCTTCTGTTTATATTATAAGATTTTCCAAGGTTCTAAGGAAATTTGAACCTTGGAAAATTTTCATTATTGTATAATTCAGGTTTTAAATATAAGTTAAAGCCGTAAAATTAATTCGGTGAATTTTGATTTCTCATCCTTAGATACATACAGGGTTTTTACTGAAACTTATTGAGGAAAAAAACTTAGAAACGTTTCCATAGACTAATTAGAATAGAACCATTTTCGGTCTTTTAAACACTATTATCCATAAATATAAAGTATGCGTATCTTCTGAAAGACAAGGGAAATATTTATCTTTGGATGAATATGAACACCGCGCATTTTGAACTTCCGTTTTTTACAAACTTGCTGATACTATTGGTTACGGCAAGGATTTTTGGAGAAATCTTTGAAAGATTTAAACAACCCGCCATGATAGGAGAAATTATAGCAGGTATAATTTTAGGACCAAGTATATTAAATTTAATCCACAGAACAGAAGAGATAAAAATAATATCAGAATTGGGAATTTTTTTACTAGTCATTATTGCCGGCCTTGAAATCAACATTGATGATATTTTAAAATCCTTAAAAGGCAGAAATATTATCATCTCAGTAATGGCATTTAGTGTTCCTATTTTAGGTGGAATTTCAGTTGGATATTTTTTCAATCAAGACATAATGACAAAGGTATTTATCGGCTTGTGTGTTGCTATAACAGCACTTCCGGTGAGTATTAGGATTCTTATGGATCTCGGAAAAATAAACTCTGAAGTTGGCCAAAAAATAATTTCTATAGCCATTTTTGATGATGTATTAGCGTTGTCAATTTTAGGAGTTTTGCTCAACATTAAAGACACTGATATGTCAGTGTCATCCATAATTAAGGCGGCTTCTGTTTCGCTGTTCAAGTTGGTGGTTTTTATAACCTTGTTAAGTCTAGCATATTTACTGATAAGGAAAGTTTTAAAAAAAGGTGATTATATTCAAGAATCACTTGACAAGCTTGTATCGTTTTTAAAAGGAAAAGAACCACTTTTCGCATTGTTTTTTGCTTTCGTTTTATTATTCTCAACAGTGACAGAAAACTTAGGTCTTCATTTTATTGTTGGAGCTTTTTTTGCATCGATGCTCATTAGCGAATCATTGATAGGAAAGGAAAACCTAAAAACTATAGAAAAAACGACAAGCAACATAGCAATGGGTTTTTTAGCTCCTATTTTTTTTGCAGGTATTGGTTTAGAATTTAATATTTCCACAATCAATAACATAGGACTTTTGATGGCGGTCATTGTTGTTTCATACACCTCAAAAATAGCCGGGGGATATTTTGGTGGAACTCTTGCAGGACTCAGCAGTCGAGTTTCGTTCACACTTGGTGTGGGGTTAAATGCAAGAGGCATAATGGAACTTGTCATAGCTAACATAGCCTATCGCAACAACCTGATTAACACAGAAGTATTTTCAATTTTGGTGATTATGGGCGTGATGACAACCTTGACAACACCCTCCTTGCTGAAACGCGCTTTTGAACGACTTGAATAAATCATCTCATCTCACTAAAGCACATATTAAGGCAGTTCAGCGTAAATACTTTAACCCAAATTACCAATTGTCCATTTCAAAATATTCAAATCCCAAAAATTCGGAAACTATTCTTAAAATCTAAACTTTTGAAAGGTATATTTGGCTTGATTTATTATCACCCAAGAAAGCTTTAAATGCCCACTAAATTGTTTCTTCGTAAAAAGACCAACAAAGGCGAAGACTAATAAAGACCTTACTTTTTGGCATTATGATGACTGAATGTTATAGCTATTGGTCATTATGAAATCTTTATGAATAATGTTTTTCATATTTACAATCAAAAGCCGATGTTGAATTTATCACCAATCAAAAATCAAATCCCTTGCCATTCTCATCAAATTTTAATTATTACTTTTGAGTTTCTTGACTAAAATGTTCAAAATGATGGTTTTCAAAAGCCAAAACTTATTTTGTCCTTTTGATTTTTGAAATCGCATTTTAATGTAATTTGCAATCCAAAAACCATAAATTCTCTTTGTAAATAATTTTTTGTCATGAAACAATTCATCTCAGTTCACGATGTCGCAGACATCAAAAACTTGGTCACCAAAGCATTAGAGCACAAAAAGAACCCTTATGCCCAAAAAAATTTAGGAATCAACAAAACAATAGGTTTGATTTTCTTGAACCCCAGTTTGCGGACTAGACTCAGCACTCAAAAAGCTGCTCAAAATCTTGGGATGAATGTGATTGTGATGAACATGGACAAAGAAGGATGGGCGCTCGAAACCCAAGATGGTGTCGTGATGAATCACAACACTGTCGAACACATCAGAGAAGCTGCCGCCGTTATGGGGCAATATTGTGACATAATAGGAGTGAGATCTTTCCCTAAACTTGCTGACAGAATTGAAGATTATTCTGAAGATTTTTTTAATAAGTTCATCAAATATAGCGGTGTGCCGATTGTGAGTCTTGAAAGTGCGACCAGACATCCTCTTCAATCTTTGGCTGACCTCATCACCATTGAAGAACACAAAAACCGAAGCAAACCCAAAGTGGTTTTGGCATGGGCACCTCACATCAAATCATTGCCCCAAGCAGTGCCAAATTCTTTCGCAGAATGGATGAACAGAGCTGATGTAGATTTCACCATTGCTCATCCGGTAGGATATGAATTAGCACCTGAGTTTGCAGGAAATGCCAAAGTTGAATATGATATTGAAGTGGCATTGAAGGATGCTGATTTTGTTTATGTAAAAAACTGGTCGAGTTATAAAGATTACGGTAAAGTTATCACCATGGACAGTTATTGGATGCTTGACAACGAACTTTTAGCACTCACAAACAATGCCAAAGTGATGCACTGTTTGCCTGTGAGAAGAGGAATTGAATTGGCAGATGAAATTCTCGACGGACCAAACTCTTTGGTAGTTCAAGAAGCTGCCAATCGAGTTTGGGCTGCTCAAGCAGTTTTAAGTGAAATTTTGAAAAAGCCAGTTTTGAAAATTTCAACATCATCGCCTTAATTTGAGGTTCTTTTTAGAAAAAA
>JBDNDT010000077.1:0-8412 GCA_046718985.1 Cytophagales bacterium | reverse complement strand
TCTTTCAGGTGGGCAGAAAAAAAGAGTGGCTATGGCGATGATGCTATTAGAAAATCCTGAGCTATTTCTTTTAGATGAACCCACCAACCACCTTGATTTGGAAGCTATAGAATGGCTTGAGAATCATCTCAATGGCCACAAAATAACCCTTTTGATGGTGACTCACGACCGTTATTTCTTAGATAATGTATGCAATCAGATTTTTGAGCTTGAAAAAGGCACATTGCACAAACATGAAGGAAACTATGCTTATTTCTTAGAGAAAAAAGCCGAAAGAGAAGCGATGTTGCAATCAACGGTTGACAAGGCAAAAAACCTGCTCACCAAAGAACTTGATTGGATGCGCAGACAACCCAAGGCAAGAGGAACAAAGGCAAAATACAGAATTGATGCCTTTCACGAACTTGAAAAAGTCGCCAAACAAGATTTGTCAAAGGCTGAATTAGAAATCAATATCCAAACAGCAAGACAAGGGAACAAAGTGCTTGAACTCAACGGCATCAGCAAAAAATTTGAAAACAAATTATTATTCAGCCCATTCAACTATATTTTTAGGAAAAAAGACAGAATAGGCTTAGTAGGCAAAAACGGCACCGGAAAATCTACCCTCTTGCAAATCATCACCGGAAAACTGAAACCGGACACCGGCGAAGCTGTTCCCGGACAAACCACCCGATTTGCTTATTTCAGTCAACATGCCGAAGATTTAAATGATGAAAACAGAATCATTGATGAAGTTCAAGAAATTGCTGAATATGTTACTTTGGGCAATGGAGATCAGGTTTCAGTTTCAAAATTGCTCGAAATGTTTCTTTTTCCCGTGCCTATGCAATATACACCGGTGGCAAAATTGAGCGGTGGAGAAAGAAAAAGATTGCAGTTGCTTAAAATATTGGTTACTAATCCAAATTTTTTAATTCTTGATGAACCCACCAATGACTTGGATCTTGACACCTTGAATGTGCTTGAAGATTTTTTGGAAAACTTTAACGGCTGTTTGCTTTTGGTCTCACATGACCGTTATTTTATGGACAAACTTGTTGACCACATATTTGTGATTGAAAATCAGAAAATAACCGACTTCAACGGAAACTATTCTGATTTCAGAAATGCTAAAGAAGAGGAAGAGAAGGAAAAAGCAAAGTCTCTTTCAAAGCCCGTTGCAACAAAAGAAGAAACGAAGAAAGAAAATTCTAATTCTAAAAAAGCTCAACAGTTGGAAAAAGAAATCAACTTACTTGAAAGCCAAAAAGCACAATTAGAAACAGAGTTGAACCAATCAGGAATAAGCCTGGAAAAACTGAATCAGCTCAGTGAAAAACACAAACAATTGTTGGCTAATATAGAATTAAAAACAGAAGAGTGGTTTGAAGCACAAAAATAAATTTTTAATGCCTTATTTCGGTTGTTTTATTCAATTTTTACTATTTTTGGTGAAACATTGATTTTATGAAAAATATTTTCGTCTTCGGTTTTTTGTTGATGTGTTCTTTCAACATCTTTTCACAACAGAAGAAAAGTTCAACAAGCGACAGTCTTGATATTGAGTATAAGAAAAGTTCAATCAAGTTTCAAGAAAAACAAACAGGCAATGACAGCGTTAGGCTGGAAATGGAAAAAAAATCGGTTTTTTTTGCTGAAGAAGAATTGAAACTAAAGAAACAAGAACTGGAGGTGAGAAAAGAAGAATTAGAGGTTAAAAAAATCGAAGCAAATGTTCAAAAAAGTCGTTTTGATTTGGAAAAGCAACAGTATGAAAACTTAGAAAAGCTCAAAAAAGACAAAATTGATTTAGAAACCATCAAGAAAAGCACACTCTTCATGGCATACCCTTTCTCATTGATAGGTGGAGGGCTTGACCTCTATCTTGAAAGAGCAATATCTTCAAAAAACTCATTAAGGTTGAACATAGGTTATTTTCAAAGAACCCAAGAAGAAAATCCATCTTATAACATGACCAAGTTTGAATTGAGTGTCAACACATATATGTCGAAAACTAGACCGGTATTGAACGACTTTTATTGGAATTTCAATTTGTCTTACAGATCAATTGACCACACCAACAAACAAAATACATGGACTTCAAATGGTTGGACAGAAAAAAAAGATGTTCAAAACTTAAATTACATTGCACCGGGATTAAACATCGGTTATCACTATTTCTTGAAAGGTGCAGTTATTTTAGACGTGAGTTTAGGCGGAGAATTCGGAATTTTAACTGAAAATAGAAAAACAAATCCAAGTGAATCATTGCCAAGAATAGTGGGTGTTAACAGCTTCAACAATGGTGGCAAAATCAGGGTCAATTTAGCTTTAGGTGTTCCACTTTGATTGAAAAATCTTTATTTGAAGAGCATACATTTTTAATTGCCCAAACATTTGCCAAAAATCACAACCTCTAATTTAGTTGATAAAACTTTGCATCAAGAAAGCAACCTTATTCAATCAAAATTGGTATCATTTTTGAAACGTTATAGTTTATGAAAAAATCGTTCAAAATTTCACTCGTTTTGCTTGTTTTTGTGCTTTGCAGTTTCGCAGTTCATCAAAACTTACCAAGCAATGAACCTCTCAGTAACAAGGCTTTTGTAACAGGTGAAAAGTTAGAGTATAGAGTTCATTATGGTTTCATCAATGCAGGACGAGCAGAGGTTGAAATCAGCAACAAAATTGTTAAAGTCAATGAAAGACCTTGTTATAAAATTTCAGCATTTGGAAGAACAGTCGGGAGTTTAGATATGTTCACCAAAATCAGAAATTATTACGGCTCATACATAGACACTGCAACACTTGTGCCTTACAAACATTATAGAAATGTGAAAGAAGGCAATTATAAACTCAATGAAGAAGTCTTCTTTGACCACAAAGAGCACAAAGCCCTAAGAAAAGTGGAAGGTCACGGGGATGAATCATACGATATTCCCGGAAATGCGCAAGACATCATCAGCGGTTTTTATTACCTCAGAAATATGGATTTAGATAATCTCAAAAAAGGAGACACAATCAAAGTTTTAGGATTTTTTGAAAACCAATCATTTGATTTCAAAATGAAATATTTGGGGAAAGAAAAAGTAAAAACTGATTTCGGACAAATTTCCAGTCACATGATCAGCCCCATCATGCCTCCCAATGCACTTTTTGTAGGAGAAAACTCTTTAAAAGTATGGATTTCAGATGATAGAAACAGAGTTCCATTAAAATGCAAAGCCAGCACTTATGTAGGTGCTATAGAAATGGAGTTGGTAGGTCATTCAGGCCTGAAAAGTAAACTGGGGGAGGGTAAATAGAAAATGAATACATTACTTATTGGCTCTCATTTCAGAAAAGTGAAATAAAAACAATCTAATTGGTCTTTTGGCAGTAGATAATTTATTACAATTGAATAAATATCATAAAGTTGTAATCTTATTTTAAGTAAATTTAAAATCAAAAACTTTTCTTTCAGGTCATTAATTATCTTTGCGTTTGCACCAAAAGATTGAAAAAAGATTTGGACAGTAAACTTTTTATAAGCGATGAAGAACTGGAGCTTGAGAGTGGCTTAAAGCTGCCAGGTTTTCAGTTGCATTACAGCACATTAGGAAATTTTGATCCACAAAAGAACAATGTGGTTTGGATTTGCCATGCCTTGACAGCAAATTCAAATGCTGCTGAATGGTGGGATGGTCTGGTGGGAAACAATAAGTTATTCAATCCAAATGATCACTTCATCATTTGTGCAAATGTGATTGGTTCTTGTTATGGTTCTTCTGGTCCAACGGAGATTAACCCTATCACCAAGAAGAAGTATTTTTTAGATTTCCCTCAAGTGACCATCAGAGACATGGTCGCTGCATTTGAGAAATTGCGTCAACATCTCAAAATTGAAAGAATACACACTTGTGTTGGTGGTTCATTGGGTGGCCAACAAGCCATGGAATGGGCAGTGTTGAGACCCGGGCTTTTTGACCATTTAATTTTGATGGCTACGAATGCTCAACACTCGCCTTGGGGCATTGCTTTCAATGAAACCCAAAGAATGGCTGTGATGGCTGACCCCACTTGGCAACAAGAAAGTTTGACAGCAGGGCAGGAAGGTCTCAAAGCGGCCAGAGCAATTGGTATGTTGTCATATAGAAATTATGAAGCTTATTGGAATACCCAGCTTGATACAGATATTGAGAAATTAGACCACTATAAAGCCAGCAGTTATCAAATCCACCAAGGTGAAAAATTGGTGAAGAGATTCAATGTTCACTCTTATTTATTGCTTACAAAGGCGATGGATTCCCATCATGTGGGTAGAGGAAGGGGAGGTGTATTAAATGGCTTGCGAGCTATAAAAGCAAGAACCTTGGTTGTCGGGATCAGCAGTGATTATCTGTTTCCTGTGAGAGAACAAAAGTTTTTGGCAGATAATATTGAAAATGCTATTTACACAGAGATTGACTCTTTTTATGGTCATGACGGTTTTTTAGTGGAATTCAAGGCTATTGACGAAAGAATAAGAGATTTTTACAACAATCAAATGCAAACATCATGAATTCAGGTTTGAAAATTGGGCTTTTCGGATATGGAGTCGTTGGGCACGGCGTGTATGACATTTTGAGCAAAAATGAACAGATTGGCAAAATCATCAAAATTTGTGTCAAAGACAGAAACAAGAGAAGAGATTTGCCCATGTCTCATTTCACTTTTGACCAAAATGAACTTTTAGAGTCAACAGACATCAATTTGATTGTTGAAGTGATTGACGATGCTGAGGCTGCATTTCACATAGTTTGCCAAGCAATGAAGAATGGGAAAAATGTGATTTCAGCAAACAAAAAAATGATTGCTAAAAATTGGGACACCCTCATCAAACTTCAAAAAGAAACAGGAGTCTCTTTGTTATATGAAGCCTCAAGTTGTGGCAGTATTCCGATTATCAGAAATCTAGAAGAATATTATGACAATGAGTTGCTTTATTCAGTGAGTGGAATATTCAGCGGTTCTTGTAATTATATTCTCACTAGGATGTTTCAAGAATCGTTGGATTTCGACATTGCTTTGAAACAAGCGCAAGACATGGGTTTTGTTGAAAAAGACCCCACTTTGGATTTGTTAGGTCTTGATGCATTGTATAAGCTAGTGATTATCAGTGCGCATGCTTATGGGGTTTATGTGAACCCTGAAAACATTCTGAATCATGGAATATTGAATCTTTCGAGCCATGATGTCCAGTTTGCAAAAGAGAAAGGAAAGCTCATCAAACTTGTTTCATATGTAGGGAAAATAGACAGTGAAAGAATTGTGCTTTTCACTATACCACAGTTTATTGACTCTTCCTATGAATTCCATCATGTTGAACATGAAAACAATGCAGTGATGGTTGAGGCTGTTTTTTCTGACAAACAACTTTTCATTGGAAAAGGAGCAGGTGCTCACCCAACCGGCTCGGCGGTTCTTTCAGATATATCTGCTAATCGTTATGATTATAAATATGAATACAAAAAATACTTCTCAAACAAAAAAGCCATTTATTCAACCTCTATTGAATTGGAAGTTTATTTCAGATATTATGATGAGAAAAACCTGAATCATTTTCAGTTTGAAAAAATCACAGAAAAATATTTCGGAAAAGACTACAATTATGTGATAGGTAATATCAAGCTTGATAATTTGATTTCAAACAAAGAAAAGCTCAATTCGGCTGATATACAATTAATTTGCACGGGCAAATTCAAGGCTACATAGGCTTCCCTTGGAAAATACTTCAAAAGAAAATTGTTTATTTTTAGATTATGACTAAATAAATGATATATCCTCAAATGTCATCTTCTGTTATGGGTAGGTATTCTTGTTTCTGTTCAATTTTTTGGATTGGATTTTTGGATTGACTCCGTTTTTTATTTCTTTTTGGGCATAGTTTTCCCTCACAAAGTTTTTAAACCCTCTTTGTTTTGCTAACCTAATTGCTATACGCCTCTCGGTATCTGTTCCTTTTGCACAATTTGAGAATGAGAACTTCCCATAATCTCTCTACACGGTAGTGTTTTAAAAGGTGTTGTGAGTAAACATTGAAAACGAATTGAAAATCTCTTTTGCCAGACAATAAATGCTATATTATTTACTCTATAACTCCATCTTTGATTTTAATGATTCTTCCGGTTTTTTCAGCTACCTCAGATTCGTGGGTCACGATTGCTATGGTGATTCCTTCTGAATTTACCTCTTTGAACAATTCCATGATTTCACCTGATGTTTTGCTATCAAGTGCTCCTGTCGGTTCATCAGCCAATATAAGTTTCGGACTTGTAATCAATGCTCTCGCTATGGCAACTCTTTGTTTTTGTCCGCCCGAAAGTTCACTTGGTAAATGGTCAGCCCTATCAAGTAAACCTACCTTTTCCAGAAATTCCAATGCCATTTGATTGCGTTTTTTTCTTTGCACATTTCTGTAATAAAGTGGCAAGGCAACATTTTCTTGAGCTGTTTTGAACGGTAATAAATTGAATGATTGAAAAACGAATCCTAAAAAGTGATTTCTATAATTAGCAGCCGTTGTTTGGTTGAGATTTTTGATCAGCGTTTCTCCGATATAATATTCACCCTGCTCATAATCATCTAAAATGCCCATGATATTGAGCAAAGTGGATTTACCGGAACCTGAACTGCCCATGATTGAAACCATTTCACCTTCTTCAATTTTCAGGTTGACACCTTTCAATACATGCAGTTTTTTTTCTGCAATGGGATAATATTTGTGTAAGTCTTTTATGGTTATCATTTTGGTTTATTCGAACAGGGAATTGTTTTGATAAAACTCTAAAACTTTGAACCTAAAAATCCACTCATATTCAGCTTGTGTTTTTTCGATTTCAATTTGATTCACTTGGTTTTGAATGTTTCCAACTTCAAAAACAGTAGCTGTTCCGTTTTCATACCTCGCGTTAACAAGTTCTAATAATTTTTTTTGTTCTTCCAGTCTTTTGCTTTGTACTTTGAATCTTTCCCACGCGTTTTGGTAATTTATTTTTGCTTGCTCAATTTCTAAGATTGTTTGGTTTTTTACCATTTCGGCAGTGCTTTGAGCCAGATCTTGGTTCATTTTAGAACGCATAAGGTTTGATTTGTTCAATCGTGATGTTAAAATGGGGATGTTGAGCTGAAATTGAAGGAACTGACTCCAGTTTCGGTCAATTTGTTGAAAAAATGGGACGGTTTCTCTTCGATAACTAGGCACAGCTAGAAACACCGGAAAGTTTGGATCGTTATTGACAAAGCCTGTGAATTGATTATTGATTGTTGGTGAGCCGGTGATTTGTCTGTTTTGGTTAGAGAAAACGGTTGCCATTCCGGCATTGAAAACCAAACGCGGATAAAATCCTGATTGCGAAACTTTGTAAGCATAATATGCAGCTCTTATGCGATATTCAGCTTCTTTTGTTTGGGGTAATGAGCTTGCTGATTTTTCCGAATCTAATGATAATAACATCAAAGTGTCTTGTATCTTAATGTTCAATGGGTCTGCAAATCTAAAATTGGTGTCTAAGGGTTCTTGCATTGCCATGATGATTTGCAATTTGGCATTGGCAAGTTGACCTTTTGCCAAAACGAGGTTTAAGTTTGCGTTGGCTATGTTTACATTGATTTGGGATAAAATATCTAAATTTTCGACTCCATTTTCTATTCTGATTGTTGCTCTCGTTTTTTGCAATCCTAAATTTTCAATCTGTTTTTGAGAGAGTCTTAGTTGCTCTTGACTCATGAGCCCTTGCAAGAAAATCGAATATGCATTTAAAAGCTGTTCATTCTTTGTTCTTTTGACGGCTTCTTCACTTGCCTTCACGTTTTGTTCTTGTTGAGAAATTTGTCTTGATACCCTGAAACCGTTGAAAAGTTCTAAGCTACCTACAAGATTGAAGTTGTTTGCCCTAATTTCTTGTTGCACAAATTGATTGGAAAAAGGGTCAATTGAACGTCCAAAATTATAGTTTTGATTGGCATTTGCACTCAAGGTAGGTATTCTTGCGCCTTTAGATTGAAATAAATTGATTTCCTGTAATTTCTGTTCAACTGATAATCTTTCTAGATTGAGGTTTTGTTTTTTTATTTTCTCAAACACTTCTTCAATTGTCAAGACTTTGGGCTGTGAGTATATCAGTAGGTTACTAAAAGCCAATAAAAAAAGTACAAAAAGCCTAGAACACATTTTTTCATTATTGAGAAGTGCAAAAGAAGCAAAAAAAGATGATTTGCAGATATTAATCATCACAATTCATCAGCATAACACTTACTCTGAGCTCAATGTTTGTGCATATAAAAGATTTCAATGTCTTATTTCACCACAACATCTTTGAAGACAACTAAAATATCAGATGCCCCAATGCTTTGGTCGCCATTTCCTGATCTTGGTTTCCTGTTGTTGGCTTGATGTCTTAAATCAACTTC
>JBDNDT010000076.1:0-8500 GCA_046718985.1 Cytophagales bacterium | reverse complement strand
AAAATCTAATTACAAGAATGGTTGAACATCCTCCGAAAACTTACAAAATGATTATTAGCTAAATGCCTAATCCAATTAAATAAAAACCAATGCCATAAACTTTACACTCGAGTGTTCGATCTGAAATGGGATGAACATTTGCAATCAGTTCAATTTACCCAAGCTTTGAATGGTTCCTGGGACACTGCTTATGCTTATGTACCATGCATATTCATTGAGAATTTGCTTTTTACAAAATTAGACACTCCTCAATTAGCTCAACTTTCTGTTTCTGTGGCTGAAAAGCTAAAATTTTATGCATCACAATGGAGTTTTGATGAAGTTCAAATTGATTGTGATTGGAATCAGACAACTAAAGAACAGTATTTTCTGTTTTTGGAAAAATTATCAAAACACAATTGGGAGGTCAGTTCAACCATCAGGTTGCATCAAATCAAGTTTAAGGAAAAATCCGGAATTCCTCCAGTGAAGAAAGGATATTTAATGTGCTATAACATGGGGAATATCAAACGAATTGATGAGAGAAATTCTATTTTTGATTTTGAGGAGATGAAGTCTTATTTGGCAAATCTTGAAGATTATCCTATGTCGTTAGACATTGCACTTCCTATTTTTTCATGGTCTGTTTTGTTCAGGAAAGGCGAATTTAAATCCATTAGCATTGATAAAATGGACTTTAACAACCCCGAGAAATTCAAAAAATTGAAGGTTAATATGTTTGAGTGTTTGAAGAGCCACAAAACTTCAAAAACAGTCATTTTGAGAGGAGATCAACTTAGATTTGAAGAAGTTGATGTAATGCAAATAGCAAAAGCTGTTTCTTTTTTTAATGACATTAATCCAAAATTCAGATTTGTTTTTTTTGACTTGAATGAAAGCAATTTAAACAGACTGAATGCTTTGACTTTCTGATTTAGAAGATTTTTATTCAGAATCCAATTTCTTTCAAACCGAATTTTAAGAAAAATCTCAGTATACTTTTTTTTGATATTTCGATACCAAGGAAATCTGGAATATATCAAAACAGAATTCCAATCCCTAAATGGTTATTGAAAATGGAACCGGGCCCTAAAACATACCAAACATTTCTAGGTGAATCATCTTCATGATACACGCCATTTTTGTCTGTGTGGCTGAAAAAAAAGGCATTAGCAGGAATTCTGTGATATTTCAAGCCAAACATTAAATCAATCACAATGTTCTCATGGTTTCCTAACAGCCACTGTTTCCCGATTCCAAAACCTGCACCATATCCTGATGCTCTTTTGGTTTGGGTGAACTCGTCTTGATAATTTGCGTAGTTCACAAAAAAAGTATGAGTGCATTGCATGCTGAAAACTTGTGCTTGCAATTGGAGGTAGGCACCCTTTGGGGCATCGTGTTTTCCGAAATAATATCTCAATTGTGGACCGATTTGAATGCCTTTGAACCATGCATAATGCAAAGAACCCAAAACGCCGATTGTGGTTCTTTCATTTCTCACATTTTCATATTGAAACCTTATCTTTGAAAATGTCCACAAAGGGTGAAATTTAATCAAATGTTGTGATTGGATGCTAAATGAGAACAACAAGCAAAAGTAGAGGATTAGGCACTTCATAAAAAATTGAATTCGTCTGTAAATGTAGCGAACTCCATTTAAAATTAAAAAAAAATGCTGTCATGAAATTCACAACAGCATTTAAAGATGAATATGGAAAACTAAGCATGAATAGTTATCAATTTAACTATCACACAAATCAACTATTTTTTTTGCGTATGAAAAATGACAAAAATCAATGTTAAAGTTTATCAAACATTTCAACGTGATAATTGTATGATGTATTTTTCTTGAAATTGATTATTATTGTTTATGGAAAGCGAAGAATGGGA
Source organism: Cytophagales bacterium (assembly GCA_046718985.1). Lineage (GTDB taxonomy): Bacteria > Bacteroidota > Bacteroidia > Cytophagales > UBA9547 > JBDNDT01. Next base: position 6,628 of record JBDNDT010000076.1, on the reverse strand, counting down.
TGTTTTTTTCATGAAACGTTGCTTAGAATTAGCATCGAAAGCTGAGAATATTGTGGCACCAAACCCAATGGTGGGTTCTGTTTTGGTTTGTGAAAATAAAATAATTTCTGAGGGTTATCATCAAAAATTCGGTGAGGCTCATGCGGAAGTGAATGCTCTGAAAGATGTGTATGATGCAGAATTGTTGAAAAACAGCACCCTTTATGTTTCTTTAGAGCCATGTAGTCACTATGGTAAAACACCACCATGTGCTGATTTGATTATTCAAAAGCAAATACCTCGTGTGGTGGTGGCTTGTTTAGACCCCAATCCTATGGTTTCAGGAAACGGGATTAAGAAAATGACTGAAAATGGAATAAGTGTAAAAATCGGAGTCTTAGAGCAAGAAGCAAAAGAACTTAACAGTCGGTTTTTTGTTTATCAACAACAAAAAAGACCTTATGTTGTCTTGAAATGGGCAGAAACAGCAGATGGGTTCATTTCCAGAGATGACTTTTCTTCTAAATGGATTTCCGGTGTTGAGGCAAGAACTTTGGCACATCAATGGAGAAGCCATGAAATGGCAATCCTTGTAGGCTCAAACACCGCAATGCATGACAACCCAACATTAGATGTCAGGTTTTGGAATGGCAAAAACCCCATTAGATGCCTTGTTGACAGAAATTTGAAAGTCTCTGAACATTTCAATGTTTTTAAAAATGGGACAAAAACTTTGGTGTTCAACTCATTGAAATCAGGTGTTGATGAGAATTTAAATATTGAATGGATAAAAACGCCTACTGATTCAGGTGCTAAAACTCTTTTACAAGAGCTTTTTAATCGAAAAATTTCTTCGGTCTTGATAGAAGGAGGGGCAAGAATTCATGAAATGTTTTTGGAAAGCAGTTGTGTTGATGAGATTAAAAAAGTGGTGTCAAAAACCCAAAAATTTAATTCAGGAATTCCGGCGGTGACTGTGCCAACTGGTTTTTCAATGGTTCAAAAAATGGAAATTGAACACGAAATCATTTTTACATTTAGAAAATCCACTTCATGAAAAATAGCATTTTAGGCATAGAAAGTCGCTTGTTTCTAGTGTTGGCATTCATTCTGTTCAGTATTCAGTTTTTTGCAGACCCACAGTTAGCTATGATCATGCGATGGTCATCAATATTTTTAGGATTGATTTTTGTTTTTGAAAAAGCAAAATTGACATATTGGATTTTTTGGTCTATGTTTCTGGGTTTATGTGTTGGTCATGATATTCCTACTTTAGGCGCAGAAGCTAATTTAGTGAGCAAGATCTTCATTAGACTCATCAAATGCATTGTCGCACCACTCATTTTTGCAACACTCGTGACCGGAATTGCCGGGCATTCTGATATCAAAAAGTTGGGGTCTATGGGTTGGAAATCAATATTGTATTTTGAAACAGTCACCACAATTGCCATTATTATTGGTCTTTTGGCCATAAACTTTAGCGGTGCCGGCTTCGGTTTAGAGATGCCAGCAGGTAGCGATTTGGACAGCTTAAAGATTGTACCTAAAACTTGGCAAGAAACCATTTTGCATGTTTTTCCGGAAAACATTGCCAAATCAATTGTGGAAGGTGAAATGTTGCAAGTGGTGGTGTTTTCACTGATTTTTGGTTTTGCTATGGCTGTTTTGCCCAACAAAGAGAAACAAGCTATGCTTGAGTTCACTGAAAGTCTCACCCATATCATGTTCAAATTTACTAACATCGTCATGTATTTAGCGCCATTGGCGGTCGGCGCTGCGATGGCTTACACCGTTTCACACATGGGGCTGTCGGTGCTTTGGAATTTGTTTAAACTCTTGGCTACTTTATATTTATCCCTTCTGGCTTTTGTGTTTTTGGTTTTGTTGCCAATCGCAATGTATAACAAAGTGAACATTAAATCATTCATCAAAGTAATCACTGAGCCAGTGACTATTGCTTTTGCCACCACCAGTTCAGAATCAGCCCTTCCAAAAGCCATGGAAAATCTGGTTAAATTTGGTGTACCCAAGAAAATTGTAGGGTTTGTGATGCCTTTGGGTTATAGTTTCAATCTTGACGGCACTTCATTGTATCTATCATTGGCTTCCATTTTTGTGGCACAAGTGGCGGGAATTGAACTCACTTGGCAACAACAACTGCAAATAGCACTCACCTTGATGCTCACCAGCAAGGGAATAGCAGGTGTGCCTAGAGCATCAATGGTTATTTTGCTGGGAACAGCAGCAAGTTTTGGATTGCCCGTAGAACCTATTTTTATCATTCTAGGCATTGATGAACTGATGGACATGGCAAGAACTTCTGTGAATGTGATTGGTAATTGCTTGGCAACAGTGGTGGTTGCAAAATGGGAAGGTGAGTGGGAAGAACATGTTGTTTATGCGGAACAACCGATTGATCAAAGCCAAATTGAGCAATAATCCAAATTTTCTAAAAGTTTAACTGAATTACTGTCATTCTAATTTCAATTTTTTCCGCATAGCAAAGAATCAAGGTTTATTTTCTTTAAACCCAATTTCATTTTCCGCTTTCCTTGAACAAAAAAACTAACAACATGTATATCTTTGCAAACTTAATTCTATTGAACAAATGCTGGCAAAACTTGAAGAGCTGAAAACACAAATTTCAGGTGATTTTTTCACTGACACCACCACCAAAACTCTTTATGCCACCGACGCCTCGGTTTATCGCGAAATGCCAACAGCTGTGGCAAGACCCAAAACCAAAGATGATATAAAGAAACTTATAGCCTTCGCCAATCAATTTAACACTTCTTTGATTCCCAGAACGGCAGGCACATCATTGGCAGGCCAAGTGGTTGGAAGTGGAATTGTGGTTGATGTGTCTAAATATTGGAATAAAATCATAGAACTTAACATTGAAGAAAAGTGGGTAAAAGTTGAGCCGGGAGTAAATCTTGATGAACTTAACAAGTTTTTGTTGCCCAAAGGTTTGTTCTTCGGTCCGGAAACTTCAACTTCTAACAGATGTATGATTGGGGGGATGGTCGGAAACAATTCTTGTGGCTCCCATTCTATCATTTATGGCACAACTCGTGACCACTTGTTGGAACTTGAAGTGATACTTTCTGATGGTTCAGAAGCTGTTTTTTCAGCAATTTCTAAGGAAGAATTTGACTTAAAATGCCAATTGAACAATAAAGAAGGAGAACTTTACCGTTTTGTTCAAGAGCATTTATCTAAACCAGAGGTTCAGGAGGAGATTAGAAAAGAATTTCCAAAAAGATCTATAAGAAGAAGAAACACAGGGTATGCAATTGATGAGCTTTTAGAAACGGAGGTCTTTTCTGATTGTGATGAAAAATTCAATTTCTGTAAATTATTGGCAGGTTCTGAAGGTACATTGGCTTTCACAACATCTATAAAATTAAATTTAGTTGAAGCACCACCCAAAACAGAAGGTGTTTTGGCGGTTCATTTGAACTCGTTTGAAGAAGCTGCCAAAGCCACTATAATCGCCCGAAAATACAATCCCGGAGCGATTGAGTTGTTGGATGACATTGTCATCAATTGCGCCAGAACCAACATTGAGCAGCAAAAAAATCTTTTTTTCATCAAAGACACACCAAAAGCGGTGATTGTGGTGGAGTGGGCTAGGCATGAAAAAGAGGAAATTGAAAAGTTGTCAAATGACTTGGAGACAGAACTGAAGTCAGTTGGATTAGGTTATCATTTTCCAAAAGTTTGGGGTGCTGATATTAAAAAAATATGGACATTGAGGAAAGCAGGTCTGGGTCTTTTGGCCAATGTTCCGGGTGACCCCAAAGCGGTAGCCTGCATCGAAGACACAGCTGTTGATATTCACGACCAACCTGCCTTTGTGGTTGAATTTCAAGAAATTCTCAAGAAATATAATCAAGAAAGTGTTTTTTATGCCCATATAGGCGATGGTGAAATTCATTTGAGACCCATTCTTGATTTGAAAAAAGAAACAGACAGGAAAATGTTTTTTGACATCACCAATGATGTGGCTGAATTAGTGAAAAAGTTTGGCGGTTCAATGAGTGGTGAACATGGAGACGGAAGGGTGAGGGGTGAGTTTGTAAAAAAAATGATAGGGGAGAAAAACTATTCTCTCATCAAAGCACTCAAAGCAAGTTGGGATCCAAAAGGGATTTTCAATCCCGGAAAAATTGTGGATACTCCCAAAATGAATGAGTTTCTTAGATATGAAAGCGAACAGCCTGAAATCGAAATTGAAACCATCATGTCTTTTGATGACACCCAAGGTTTGTTGAGAATGGCTGAAAAATGCAATGGATCGGGTGATTGCAGAAAATCTCACTTGATTGGTGGCACTATGTGCCCTAGTTACATGGCAACCAGAAATGAAAAAGAAACCACAAGAGCCAGAGCCAACATTTTGAGGGAATTTTTAACACGCTCAAATAAGAAAAACCGATTCGACCATCAAGAAATTTATGAGGTGTATGACCTCTGTCTTTCATGCAAGGGATGCAAATCTGAATGCCCTAGCAATGTGGATGTAGCGACCATGAAAGCTGAGTTTTTGCAACATTATTATGACAGCAATGGTGTGCCTTTGAGAACCCACTTGATAGGAAACATCACCAGATATAATCAGTTGGGAATGATTGCACCCGGAATCACCAATTTCTTTTTCAAAAACAAATTCACATCGTCTTTGATGAAGAAGTCATTAGGTTTTGCACCCAAAAGAGATTTGCCTTTGTTACATACTCAAACTTTCAGGACTTGGGCAAATAAGAATCTAAAAAAACTTAATCCTGAAGAAAATAAGTCCAAAAAGAAGATTTATCTGTTTGCGGATGAGTTCACAGACTATAATGATGTTGAAATTGGTATGGATGCTGTGAGATTACTAACCGGATTGGGCTATTACGTTGTTGTTCCCAAACATTTAGAAAGTGGTAGAACCCATTTGTCTAAGGGTTTAGTCCGCTCAGCAAAACAACTCGCTAACAAAAACATTGAAATGTTAGCCGATTTAGTGAGCAATGAGAGTCCTATTTTGGGAATTGAGCCATCAGCAATTTTAAGTTTTAGGGATGAATATTTGAGATTGGCAGAACCTAAATTGAAATCAAAGGCCGAAAAATTAGCCAATAATAGTTTTTTGATTGATGAGTTTTTATCAAATGAATTTAAATTAGGAAACATTGCTCAGAATCTGTTTACAACCGATTCTCTTGAAATTAAATTACATGGGCATTGTCATCAAAAAGCCTTGTCAAGTGTAGAGTTCACGAAAAACATATTGTCTTTGCCAGAAAACTACAAAGTTGAAGTGATTCCAAGTGGTTGTTGTGGCATGGCAGGTTCTTTTGGATATGAAGCTGAACATTACGAAGTTTCCATGCAAGTAGGGGAGTTGGTGTTGTTTCCTAGCGTGAGAAATTCAAGTGAAGAAACCATCATTGTGGCACCCGGCACCAGTTGCAGGCATCAAATCTTTGATGGAACGAACAAAAAAGCCCTCCACCCGGTGCAAGTGTTGTTGAAAGCGATGAAGTGAGTTGTTTTTATATGTATGGGTTCACTACCATTTATGGATGTGTGTGGTTTTAATATTTGTGTTGATTGATAATCTATGTTCAAAATCTGAACTTGAATAGAATTCTTATTGACTTTAGTTAAGAAATGGTTTCACAGTTTTGAATCCTTGATTTTTGATTGTTTCTTGCTAGAAATTTAAATTTAATCTCATGAAAAAGTTGTTCATTTTAAGCTTGGTGCTTTTGTCAAGTGCTGCTTATTGCCAAAAAGGCTATGAGTTTTATCAGATGTCAACCGTTGAGTCGGTTGTTCCGGGTGGTTTAGGTCGTTCTCGTTTAATCGCTACTGACGACAAAGGTCAGATTCAGGAAAAGAATCTGGAAAATTTTTTCAGTATGGTGGGAATCAATTTCGGAAACATCAGAAACAATGACCGTGTCATCACTGACAAAATTCAGGAGCTTGCCGAGCAAGGTTGGGAGTTGTTTCAAACCACAACAGGTGTTTACGGCACCGAGAAAAGCACCGGAATTTTCATCACTCGTTATCTTTTTAGGAGAGAGAAGCAAAAGTGATGTTTGAAAACAAATTGACCCAATTTTAAATTGGGTCAATTTCACCTTCGACAAAACGGGAATTTAGGGTTTGGGGGAATTATTATTCTTTTCAAATCTGTATATTACATTGCCTTGATAGTCAATGAAATAAAGCTTGGCTTTTTCTTTAGTGAGAGAAACTGCCACAAAACCTGAAATGTCTTTGGCAAATTGTGTAGTTGGGCTTGTTCCTGCATCTCTGGTTTCGGAACCTGCTCCAGAGAGCACATGATCAACGGTTTCACTGCTTGCTTTTTGATGTTGCAAATCATGGTCATGACCGCAGAAATAGAACTGTACACCGTATTTCTCCAGCATGGGTTTTAATCTTCTGTGTAACTCCGGTTGATTCCCATGTTTTTTACTTGATGAATAGATAGGGTGGTGACCTATCACGATTTTCCATTCTTCTTTGCTGTTTGCCAACACGCTGTCTAACCAACGATATTGAGCAATGGTGTCTTGTTGGGTTAAGTCTCCATATTTTCCGTTTTGTTTGTGGTATTTTTCAACGAAAGGATTGGTGAAGTGCCGGG
>JBDNDT010000075.1:0-8521 GCA_046718985.1 Cytophagales bacterium | reverse complement strand
CACTCGCCCTCGACGAATTCCTCAAAATCAGGTTTCTCAACACCCCTTTCTTTTGGTTCATGTCGAAAAAAGAAATTTCATGTTGTTGAGCTTTCAACTTCACAAATTCCCTGATTTGGTTTGAGATGTCATCTTGCAAAAAACATTGCTGCACATCAAACACCTTGTCGAAACGTCCCGGAATGTGAAATCCCAATGCTTTTCTGTCGAATTGAGCATCAGACTTGATTTCATCCACTGTCAACCAACGACTTGCTGTGAAGGTGAACTCAAGTTTGTTTCTGTAATGAAAAACAGCATCCGAAGGCACGATAGATTCCACCACAGTGGCGTCTAAACCGGCAATGTGAGTGAGCGCATCGCAAACGGTTTGCCTTTTCACCTCAAGTTGAATTTCATATTTCAGGTGTTGCCATTTGCAACCGCCACAAGTGCCGAAGTGGACACACAAAGGCTCAACCCGATCTTCAGATTTTTTCTTCACCCTCAGCAACTCAGCCTCGGCAAAACTCTTTTTGCTTCTCAACAATCTCACATCAACAACATCGCCTTTGGCAGCAAAAGGAATAAAAATTACCTTTCCGTCCACCTTTGCCAAGGCTTTTCCTTCGGCAGCATAATTTTCCACCAAAGCATCTTCAATCACAACATTTTCGGGTCTCGGCTTTCTCATGAACACAAAACAAGGGGTAATCTCAGTCAAAACAAAACACAATGCCCAAAATTCTTTCTTTCAGTCAATTCCATCAGCGACATATCGCAGTCATCGCCCATGTTCGGCTTTTGACTAACAACTTTCACCATCAAACATTTTTGTTGCTTGCGACACCAACAAGGGCGAAATCTGTTGATTTTATCCAAAATTCAAATGGAATCTACCACAATAAATCCCTTCACATGGATTGAAATCTATGTTGATAACATGAAAAAAGCTCAACAATTTTATCAAACTGTTTTTCACATCGAAATGATTCCCATGCAAGCACCGTGAGATTATGGCGATTTAGAAATGTTATGCTTTCCATGGAACCCCGACGGCTTCAACATTAGCGGAGCTTTGTGTAAAATGAGCGATATGAAACCCGGACAAGGCGACACTTTGGTTTATTTCACTTTCGAAGATTGTGCAGTGGAATTGGCGCGTGTCGAAAAAGCCGGCGGTCAAGTGTTGCATGAAAAATTCTCCATCAGCGAACATGGCTTTGTCGCTTTGGCAGTTGACACGGAGGGAAACACCATTGGTTTTCATTCGAACAAGTAAGAAAAAATGTTTTGGGCAAGCCGCCTGAGGGCGGCCGGGCTGGCGAGGCTCGCTCTTTTTTTGTTCCGCTAAAGCTACACAAAAAAAGGAGCTCAAACAAACCTCGCCATCCCTCTTGCGGGTAAAGTACAAACCAAAATTTCAGCTTATCCTTTTTTGGGTCATTTGACTAAAAACATTTTTGTAGTTATTACACACAAAAGGAAATAACTCTTCTTTCATCTCCTCACCTCCAACCAACCTTTGTAAGGGCAACCCAAACGGCTTTCTAAATGATAATAATAGACTCCGTTATCTAATTCTACCATCTCATCTACCCTGCCTTTGAACACCTCTGCCCCCCAGCGATTGAAAAGTTGCATCACAAAAGCACCACTTTCTTGTTGACCTGGAATCTCAAAGCGGTCGTTTTTTCCGTCGCCGTTTGGGGTGATGATGTTGGGAAGGAACAAACTTTCGTTGCGAATCACCAAAGTATCTCGCCTTTCACCACAGGGGTTTTGCTGAATGAAGACCGCCAACTCTCCTCCACTAGCCACAAATTTCTTTTCCTTTGAGCCATTTTGCCAAAGGAATTGGCTGTGTTGTTCCGGCTTTCCTTCCAATTCAATAGAACTCCCTGAACACAGCAACACTGTGTCAGACGCCACATTTTGAGGATTCACCAAACCTTGTTTGGGAAATTCCACAGCGGTGATGGTTTTGAAAGCATAATTGGGTAAGCATTGAGTCACTGTTTTCACCATAACCTCATGCGAGCCGGGCGCAAACGAGCCAGACCACGAAAAACCACTGCCCACTTGAACACTGTCAACATACCAAATGGCACTATCTGCACCAAGGTCTATGGCTTGCAAATTCACAAGGTCTTTATGACACACCAAACCTTCCCCCTCAATTTTGGGAATTGGTGGTTTTGACACCTCAGGCCAATTGGGAATGTTAATCAAGGAACTGTAATAGGGATCGTATTGTAAAATATGGGGAGCTCTGGGTACACCATCTACTAAGTTCTGGAACGAAAACAAACTTACAGAAAGTTTGGCATCTTCCTGAGAGGCATTTTGAATTTCAATGACATGAAAGGTTGCACCAACTGCTAAGTCCCTAAAAAAAACCAGCATCTTGTCTCCTGCCCATGATATAATAACGATGGGTGACATTTCAGTGACATACAATTTCAAATCACCGGTCAATACCTCAAAGCGATAAAGTACCCCACCCGTATTGCCATAAAAATATCTGCCTGAAGCTTCAAATGAACCATTGTATTTCCTGTCAAACGATCTTCTTCTTGAAAGTCTCCGATGTTCAGTCCTTAAATTCTCCAATTCGGTTGAGGGAAGCCGATTGAGAAGTTTTTGGGTTTTGAGGTCATAAAAACGAATCACTTTGTTATCCCATCTGCTTTCTGCCAAAGCAATTGCCATCACTTTGTTTTTGACATCAAGAGCAAAATCAATGCTGTACTCAGAAGAACCAGCACAAGCCCTTGACAAGAAAACCCCTTCTTCAAAATTTAATACAGTTTCTTGACCCATAAAACCGCAGTTATTTAAACGCACCCTGTCTAAGGTTTTTGCCGTTCGGCAAAAATAAAGCTGATAACCCCCATTATCTTCTTCAAAATCCATTGCCAAACGGGTGAACACCTCACAACGCAACGTGTCTAACAAATTTGATAATACCCTACCATTCTGATACCGGATAGAATATAAGTATAATTTACTTTGAAGATTGAATGCTGTGTCAATGTTCCAATTTGGATTATTAGCGAACCTTGCAGCATTAAAAACAAAATACCAAGAGTTTTCATTTGTAAAATCCTTCACAAAATAACTATTGGTACATTCTGCTAAAAGATTAACAGTGTTAAAAGGAAAATCTGATACTCTGTTGAAATTTTTATCTAATAGTTGTGAACCAGCAATATAAAATAAAGGACTTCCATCTTCACCTCTTGCTATTTGATAATGTCCGACTGAAACACCATAAAATGGTATATCCTTTGGAAACGGTTCTTTTATAAATCTTTTTTCTTCATAATTCATGTAAACGAAAGATGTCAACCAATATAGTCTATCCCAGTTGGGTTGGGAAAATGTCAAATGAATTGACAAAGACAAGATGACCAAAACTATTCTCATTTTATTCAAAACCAAAAAAGCAAGCCTCAGAAAGGCTTGCTTCGTTTAAATATTTAATTCAGAAATTACTCTTTCACCACCCTTAGGCTGCTTGTTTTTCCTTGCTCGTTTTGCAAGAGTAAAAGATATTTCGTTTCTAAAGTTATATTTTTGACGATTTTCACTTTAACATTTTTAAGGTTGAAGAAAATTTGCTTGTTTTGATAAAAATTTAATGCAAATATAACTACTCGAAATTATGAAGCAACTTATCATTGTTAATTTATTGTTAATTTCATTTTGTGCATCTTTTGCCCAAAATACGATTTCTAAAGATTCACTAAAAACCAATGACAGTCTCTCGGTCAAAAAAATTCCGAAACAATCTCAAAATCGCACTTATCCATGACCATTTTGACTACCCACAAAATTTCATGCCTATGAGTTCCATTTTAGTTTTAAACAACTACCTTGAATTTGAAAGAGGGCTTAATAACAAAATTTCAGTGCATTTTGGTGTAGGAGGAGGAAGGTTTAACCTTTTTGGAAGGCGTTATACAACTTTGAAATCAGAACTAGGATCTAGATATTATTTCAAAAGCTTTAGCACCAAACACAACAAAGGTTTTTATGCTAAAGTAGCTCTCAATTTTTGGCATGATGAAATTTTGAGAAAAAGAGAATTCAGTGAAGCAACTATTGATGATTCAGGAATTTTTACACAAAAGAAAGTTCAAACTTCTCAAACTACAACCAGAATTGGAACAGGTCTTCGATTGGGTGTTGGATATCAAACCTATTTCTTAAAAAGATTGGTGTTCAATGCAGAGTTTGGAAATCTTGTGTCTCGCGAGCTCTACAAAAGTACTTTTGTGAGAGAGTCAAAAGCTGAGAACATTAAGGAAGTGAACCTCGGCAACACACTCTATCTGAACCTCTCAGTGGGCTATGATTGGTGAGTTTTCGTCTTTGTTGGATAAAATGCCAACAAAGACAAAATCATTTTCTATTTCTCATCACTCACATCTCATATTTCTAAAATTTGCCAACTATTTCCAAAATTTTTCGTTCTTTAGCTTATTGATTCTTAAATTTAAGACTTACAGTTATGAAATATTTTTTGATATTCTTTGCCTTCTTCACAATGTTGCTCAATGCCCAATCAAATGATGACAAAGAATGGGCAAAGAAATTGAAAGCCATGAAACCTGCTGACCTAAGAAGACTTTCAGAAGAAGCAGAAGAAAGCAAGCATCAGGTAGAAATGTTGAAAAATGAATCTGAAAGCAAAAGAAGAGAAATAGAAAGCCTCAAAAACGAAGTAGAGAGTTTGAAACAAGCTTCGCAAAACAGTGTGAAAATGCCCTTGCAGAAAAATGAGAGCGATGTTTCAAAAAATGGATTCCACAGACAAAAATCTACACACAAAGGGGTGACATTCAAGGTGCAGATTGGTGCATTCAGGAACAAAGACCTCACTAAATACTTTGACAACAACCCTAATTTCAGTGGAGAAGTTGACTCTGATGGAATCAAAAAATATACTCTTGGTTATTTCAATGATTATTGGGAGGCTGATACCTTCAAAAAATACCTCAGAGAAATGGGGGTGAAAGATGCTTGGGTTGTGCCTTATAACCAAAAGGGAGAGCGTTTAAATATGCGTGATGTTTTGGAAGGCATAGTAGATTGATATTCAAAGGTGGGTCTTAGCTAAAATATCTATCAATTAATCTTTGTCAACTGGTGAGCTTTGATATAAAATATCAAAATTAACATGTCGCTCCTGGGGAGCTTTTTGGAATCGGTTTATTTTGTTTTCTATTAACATGTCGCTCCTAGGGAGCTTTTTGGAATCGGTTTTATTTCGTTTTCTATTAACATGTCGCTCCTAAGGAGCTTTTTGGGATTGGTTTATTTTGTTTTCTAATAACATGTTGCTCCTAAGGAGCTTTTTGGGATTGGTTTATTTTGTTTTCTAATAACATATCGCACTGATTGCAAAATTGAAAAATTTCGTGATTTCGGGTTTGGACTTCACACGCAAAACGGATGGAGCGGTTTGTTTGAGCTACTTTTTTGTGTAGTGAAACGGAACAAAAAAGAGCGAGCCGCGAGAGCCGGGCCGCGTAGCGGTTTGCCCAAAATCAAAACCAAATAAAATTTCTATTGACTTTTGTCTTGTCGTTTGCTGTTGAGTGATTTCCACATAAATCAAAACCTTTTTTATCTCTGATTCGTGATTGAAAGATAATTTTATCATTTTTGCTTCAAATTCTTTTTTGATGGAAGCAATCAAAGAAACACAATTCAAGTTTCCCGGTCAAACCGGATTCTACAAAGGTAAAGTGAGGGATGTTTATTACATAGGCGAACATATGGTGGCTGTTGCCAGTGACCGTATTTCAGCTTTTGATGTGGTCTTGCCCTATCCGATCCCTTATAAAGGCCAGGTTTTGAACCAAACTGCTGCTCATTTTCTTGAAGCAACAAAAGGTATTGTTCCGAATTGGCTGCTGAATGTTCCTGATCCTAATATTTCAATCGGTCTTGTTTGTGAACCTTTCAAGGTTGAAATGGTGGTGAGGGGTTATTTAGCCGGTCATGCTTGGCGTGTTTATAACTCAGGAAAGAGAGAAATCTGTGGTGTGAAACTTCCTGATGGTTTGAAAGAAAATGACCAATTGCCTGAACCAATCATCACGCCCACCACAAAAGCAGACCAAGGCCATGATGAAGATATTTCGGAAGAGGAAATCTTGAAAAAAGGCATTGTTTCAAAAGAGGATTATGAGCTGCTGAAAAAATACACTTTTGCTCTTTTTGCCAAAGGTCAAGAAATGGCTGCAAAACAAGGTTTGATTTTGGTTGACACCAAATATGAATTCGGAAAAAGAGGATCTGAGATTTTGTTGATAGATGAAATCCATACACCTGATTCGAGCCGTTATTTTTATGCCAACACTTATCAAGAACTTCAACACGAAGGCTTGCCACAGAATCAACTTTCAAAAGAGTTTGTACGCAAATGGCTGATGGAAAATGGTTTTCAAGGGAAAGAAGGGCAGCAAATTCCGGCGATGGATGCAGGGTTCATCTCCAATGTTTCGAGAAGGTACATTGAATTGTATGAAACGGTGACCGGAAAAAGATTCGAAAAACAAGACTATCATCAGGCGCAGGAAAGAATGGAAAAATCGGTTCTGGGCTTTTTGAACCGCTAAATTTTCGTAGTTTTGTGTTTTAATGTGTAAAAAAACGAAGTTAAATTAACTTTTATGAAGTTTTTAATCGACAAGCAAGAGAAGTTTACGCTTTTGCAACCCCAAGAAGAGAAAATTGATTCTTCAATTGCTCCTAATCTGAAATCAGAATTGGTGACTGTTCATGCAGAAGGGGCAAAAAATATAATTTTAGATTTGTCGCAGGTAAAATATGTTGACTCATCAGGTTTGAGTGCGATACTTACAGGTAACAGGGTGTGTTCAGGCGATGGGGGTATTTTGGTGGTGGCTTCACCATCGGAGCATGTGATGAAATTGATGAAAATATCTCAGTTGGACTCAGTGTTAGTGATTTTGCCGACAAAAGAAGAAGCAATTGATGCAGTTTTCATGAATGAAATTGAAAACGACCTCAAAAATGAAATGGGAGAATGATTTAATGCTGTGAAGATTTGGCTTTTGAGGTAACGGTTCTGGGTTCAAGTTCTGCCACAGCAACACCTGAAAGGGCTCATTCATCTCAATTGCTTCAAGTTCAAGACCATTATTTGCTGATAGATTGTGGAGAAGGGACACAAATTCAATTGAAAAGATTTGGAATCAAATTTTCTAAGATTTCTCACATTTTCATCAGTCACTTGCATGGCGACCATTTTTTAGGTTTGGTAGGTCTTTTATCCACATTTCATTTGAATGGCAGAAAAGACCCTGTTTATCTTTTTGGCCCTCCCGGTTTGATGGACATCATAGTGGTACAATTCAAGTTTTCTGACACCAGATTGTGCTACCCTTTAATTTTCAATGCTACATCAACCGCCGAAGGACTGACAATCTTGGCAGATGAGAAAAAATTTTCGGTTTTTTCTTTCCCCATGAAGCACAGAATCCATTGCACCGGTTTTTTGGTTCAAGAAAAACCCAAACAAAGAAAAGTTATAGCTGAAAAAGTGATTGGTTTGAAGCCTTATCAACTTTCGATGTTGAAAAAAGGCTTGGATATTGTTGAAGAAGATGGAAAAACTATTTTAAAAAACAGTGATTTCACCACAGCGCCTCCTGTTTCAAAATCTTTTGCTTATTGTTCTGACACCATTTTTGACCCTTCACTTTCAGAATATGTCAAGAATGTCGATTTGCTTTATCATGAGACCACTTTTTTGGAAGAACATAAGAAAAGAGCCTCCGAAACTTTTCACAGCACTGCAAAACAAGCTGCACAAATTGCTTCAAGTGCCGGAGTGAAACAACTTCTTATAGGTCATTTTTCTCCTAGGTATGGTGATTTGAGTCAATTCTTGCATGAATCAAAAGCTGTTTTTTCAAACGTGTTTTTGGCAAGAGACGGTGAAAAATATGTTCTGTGATGAAATATAAAGTTTTGGTCAAGCCCAAGTCAAAAACCGAAACTTTAAGTTTCAAAGGTGATTTTTTGGAAGCCAGGGTGAAGGCTGAACCCTTGAATGGGGCAGCAAATGAATCTCTGATTGATTTGATATCTGAGAAATTGGATTTGAAAAAAAGTGAAATCATCATTTGCAGTGGTCATACTTCAAAGATAAAATTTCTTGAAATTCCATTGCAAAAGGAAAGCATAATCAAAATCATAGAAAAGCAGGTGTCTTGAACCCAAATTGCTCATTAGAAACCCTTCGAGGATTTTATCAATTCCAAATCCTTTTATTTTTGCATATAATAACCCTTGAAGGGTTTAGCAACTTGACGATTCCGCTATTGCGTAATTTGGCTTGAATAACTTCAAGCAAAGAAAAAAATTACTAATTTTGGTTTTCGCGTATCAACAAAAAAAATCCACTAATTCACATTCCTATGCAGAAGGTTTACCACAAAATCAACGAAAAAATGAACCAAGGAAAGAAATCATTGGCCATTTTGGTGGATCCTGATAACAT
>JBDNDT010000074.1:0-8524 GCA_046718985.1 Cytophagales bacterium | reverse complement strand
TTCTTTAACCATTCTTCTGAAGCTGCATCTTGAATTAAATCTACATCATTTTTGCTTTTGCTGAGCCATATCTCAAATGTTCTGAGAGAGTCAGAATCCCGAAAAAGGAATGTAGTTGAATCAAAACCGATTTGCACAAATATCAATTCGCTTGAACCCCCTAATTCCAAAACAACTTCACCGTTGATGTCAGTCAATGCAGATTTTCCGTCATATTTGATTTTGACAAATGGAATTGAAACAGATGAAGAAGTACTTTTAACTTTGAATGTGCATAAATCTTGAGCCGAGCAAAAAACAGAAAGTATCTGAAATATGACAAAAACCCCTATTTTTTGATTGAAATGATTCAAAACTTTTCGGTTTTTATTAAATTGTCTATCTCTTGAACATCAACTTTCAATCACACCAAACAAATCAAACTCCGTTGCATCTTCAATTTTCACCCAAGAAAAATCACCCAAACGTGCATGTCCTGAGTCAACTGATGCCAACACCTCATTGTCAACTTCCGGTGAATCATGCTCGGTTCTTCCAACATAATAACCTCCTTCAATCCTGTCAATCAACACTTTCAAGTGCTTGCCTATTTTCTTTTCGTTGATTTCTTGGGATATGGTTTGTTGAATTTCCATAATAATGTCAGCGCGTTCTTGCTTCACCACAGCTTCAACATCATCATTCATCGAATAAGAGTGAGTTTTGTCTTCATGGGAATAAGTGAACACACCTAATCTTTCAAACTTAGCGGTTTTTACAAAATCTACTAATTCTTCAAACTCCTTTTCGGTTTCTCCCGGGTGACCAACAATCATGGTGGTTCTGATGGCTATATCCGGAACTTTTGTCCTGATTTCATGTAGTAATTCTTCTGTTTTCTTTCTGGTGATTCCTCTTCTCATTAGCTTCAACATTTCATCAGAACCGTGTTGAAGTGGCATGTCTAGATAATTACAGATGTTTTCTCTTTCTGCCATCACATCTAACACATCCATCGGAAAGCCTGCCGGATAAGCATATTGCAACCTAATCCAATCTAAACCTTGAACATCAGACAAGTTATAAAGCAATTCTGCTAATTTTCTTTTTTTGTATATATCGAGTCCATAATATGTGAGGTCTTGAGCAATCAACACTAACTCTTTCACTCCTTTTGAAACCAAAAACTTAGCTTCTGAAACCAACTCATCCATTGGTTTAGATTCATGCTTTCCTCTCATCACCGGAATTGCACAAAATGAACAAGGTCTGTCACAGCCTTCGCTGATTTTCAAGAAAGCGGTGTGTGTAGGGGTGGTGGTCAATCTTTCTCCTAGTAGCTCTTTTTTGTAATCAGCTTTGAGTTTTTTCAAAATCAAGGGCAAATCTCTTGTTCCAAACCAAGCATCAACCTCCGGCATCTCACTTTTCAATTCTTCTTTGTATTTTTCTGAGAGGCAACCTGAAACAAACACTTTGTCAATCAAACCTGCTTCTTTGGCATCAACATATCTCAAAATCGTGTCTATGGATTCTTGCTTGGCATTGTCAATGAATCCGCATGTGTTGATGACTACAATGTTGGCGTCGTCATTTGTTGCTTCATGGGTGGCTTCAATTTGATTTCCTTTCAGCTGGGTGAGCAACCTTTCAGAGTCAACCAAGTTTTTTGAACAACCTAAAGTGACAATGTTCACTTTGTTTTTTTGAGTGCCTTTAGTTTTCATTTGGCAAATTTAAAGATTTTATCTGCTAAGGTTTTCTTTTATGTTGATTTATGTGCAATATGTTTCATTGATTTCTGAAAAAATCTATCAATATTTAAACCAAACAAGTCAATCTTTAATTTTTCATCTAAACTGAAAATTTTTTAATACTGTAATGACCTTTCTTGAAATATAAATCCAAAAAGTACATATTAATTCAGCTTATTATCAATTGTAAATCAATTTGGATTTTATAATGAGTATTTATACTTTAGTCGCTCATTTGATAAATACAAACAAGCTACTTATGTGGAAGAGATTCAAAATTGTTGAAAATAAGTGGATATATGGCTTACAGGAAGAGAATAGAACTTTAAAAAAAACCATAAATGAGGCAAAAGACTTCATTCAATCAATAGTAGAAGGAAAATCTGAAATTTGGATCAAGAACAACAAAAACGAAAATCCACTAATCAACAGTTTGTTTGTTCTTCAAAATCATTTAATGAAGCTTGCTGATGAAGAAAAACAAAGAAGTTGGTCGTCAGAAGGTATAAGTATGTTTTCAACCATTTTGAGAGAGCAAAATACCGACCTAAAATCATTGATGAACAAAGTGTTGGCTCAAACAATTAAATACATCGGTGCTGTTCAAGGCGGTATATTCTTGAAAACAGAAATTAATGAATCAATTACCTTGAGATTAACTGCATGTTATGCTTATAACAGAATTAAGTTTTTAGAACATGAGATAAAACCGGGTGAGGGAATTTTAGGGCAGGTTTTTCTTGAAAATGAAACCACATATTTGACCGAAATTCCCGAAAATTATTTCAAAATAACCTCGGGATTAGGCGAATCAAACCCGGAATATTTGATTTTGATTCCACTGAAAAGTAATGATGAGTCATTCGGAGTCTTAGAAATTGCATCATTTCAAGCATTTCAGCCACATGTTATTGCATTTTTAGAAAGACTTTCTGAAAACATAGCTTCTTCAGTTTCAAGCATGAAAAACGCTGAAATGACCAAAAAACTGCTGGAAGAAACCCAACTAAAAACTGAATTGATGTCAGCTCAAGAAGAAGAGATGAGGCAAAACCTCGAAGAACTTCAGGCCACTCAAGATGAAATGGCAAGAAGACAAAAAGAGCTTGACCAAAGAAACCAATTAGTGAATTTAATCATCAACACCTTGCCCTTACCGGTTTTTGTGAAAGATGAAAATTCAAAATATTCTTTGGTTAATCATGCACAAGCACAACTTCTTGGTTTTCCTGAGTCCTTAATCTTAGGTAAAGACGACTCATTTTTCACCGAAAGTGCTTCTGAGCTTGAAGAAATTAAAAAATCCGACAAACAAGCTTTGGAAAGTGATACCCCAATTGAGTTGCCTATGCAAGTCTTCACCACAAAAGACGGCAAATGCAATGTATTCAAAACCACAAAAGTTTCATTTATCAATACCTCAACCGGTCAGCGAAATATCATTGGCATCTCATTGGACCTCACAGACAGAATTAATCTGGAGAAAAAAATCTTATCAGAAAAGGTTGTCCAACAAAACAACGTTATCATAGACTTGGCCGGGCGACAAAGAATGCTATGTCAAAAAATTGGATTTTATTGTGAATTAGTGCACAAAGGTCAAAAACAACATATCGAAACATTGCAAAATACCCTTGACCTACATCAACATTCCTTATCCGTTCTTCTTGAAGGTGGCATTCCAAAAGGAATGGATGTGCAGGTGCCTTTGGAAAAAGCGGACCCTATGTTGTTGCCCTCGATTGATGAGGTGCAGAAATTATGGATTCCATTTAAAAATGCGGCTACTATAGTTTTAGAATCAGCAAAAGGTGAAGCATTTAATGAAACCGAAAAAGCATTGGCTTTTGTTGAAGAAAACGTTGAAAAACTCCTCACTCTTAACAACAAACTTTTGGTTACATACAAAAAGATCTCACAAAAAGCACTTGAAAGCCTGAATTTAGAAAGAACACCGGGCGATTCGTTTTGATGGGAGTGTGAAACCATAATCCCGTAGGGATGACAAGTTAGGAAGGATTTTGTAAGGGGAAATTCTATTTCTGAAATAAAGCACTATTATCATGCCACTCCTACGGAGTTTTTACCCCCATTAGCGCAAGGTTAAGAATCTGATTAATTGTCTCTTTTGTTTCTCTACTCATGGGTTAGCGTCCGCTATTCAATTATGGCAAAATCACAGCGAATCCATGGCATTCTTTGAGCAATTGGGTCAATTAGTTTTGTTATCTTATAGCATAAAAGTCCTTTTACCAAGGCTCATAGCAAACCATGATGAAACGTTGTTTTTTGGCATTTAGAATTTCATATTTTCCGTTGGTGTTTCCCTGCTTTAACTCAAAACTTATTATTTTCCAGCATATCCTATTGTTATCGAATCGCGTTTATGACTATACTTAGATTGTATTTTACTTTTCTTTTAAACCTTAATTCGAGATTTGAGCTTAGGATTTTAAAGTTGTCTCTTAAAATGTGACAGTTGTACCTTAGTAGTTTTCATATCTCATTGTGACTATTGCGAAATTTTTTCGAAACTGTGATATAGATTATTAATATTGTCATTTTTTGCTCAGTCTATCTATGATTTGTTTCAATAAAAAACCTTAGGAGCAATTTTTTTTCAAAATCTATGTGATTTTCTATGCCTCCATTTGCCGATTTTTTTTTAAACAAATTGGTTGTAAATGGTTTGTATTAATTTACAAATTATAGACAATTCATTTGCAATCGGTTTTAAGTAGATTAAATTCTCGATATTCTGAGGTTTTTTAGATTGAATCACTTTCTAATTATACTCTCATTAAAATGATTTGTTCACCAACATTCAATTGATTCATCAAATAATCGCTTGATGTTTTATCGTTAGGCACATTTTCTTTAATTTTGACTTTTGATGACTTTCCTCTCTCCGCTTTTCCTTTGGGGGCTTCTTGCATTGGCAATACCTTTGCTTGTTCATCTCTTCAACCTCAGAAGACATAAAAAGGTCTATTTTTCTCAGGTTAGGTTTTTGAAGGCTGTTTCACAACAAGTGAACAAAACTCGAAAAGTGAAACACTTTTTAGTTCTTTTGGCTAGGTTATTAGCTTTGGCCTGTTTGGTTTTGGCTTTGGCACAGCCTGTTTTCAAGAAAAAAGAAATCAAAATAGAAGATTTAGAGAAACCCATTGGCATTTTCATTGACAACTCTTATTCTATGCAGGCAGATGCCTCAAACGGAAATCCAAAACTTTCAAACGCGCTTTCTTGGGCAAATGATTTGGTGAAAAAAAGTCCCGATAACAGCAAATTTGTCTTGATTACCAATGATTTTTCATCCTCTGACCAAGAAATTTATACCAAAACCTCAATGTTAGATCGCCTGGCAGAAATAGATTATTCAAATAGTTTCAAAACATCGGCGCAACTTTCAGAACGATTAAAACAGTCAGATTTTAAAATCAGAAATTTATTGGTTTTGAGTGATTTCCAAAAATCCACTTTTTATGACTTGAATCGCATGGTTTCAGACACAAGCCAAAAATTCACTTTTGTGCCATTCAGTTCTGCCAAACATCAAAATATTTTCATTGACACTGTTTCACTGTTGAACCCAAACGTGATTGTGGGTGAAACCAACACCCTTCTGGTGAAAGTAAAAAACAGTGCTGCAAAAGAAAAAGCTGAAACTAAAATCAGGCTTTTCATGAACAATGCAATGTTGGCACAAAAAAACATGGAGATTGAAAGCGGTGAAAGCAAATCAGTTGAATTTACTTTCAAAATCAACGATGCAAAAACCCAAGAATGCAAGTTGGTTCTTGAAGATGAACAATTGATTTTCGATAATGAGTTTTATTTCACATTGCAACCAAACCCTGACCGGAAAGTGGTCATTATTTCATCTTCTCCTTCCAAAAAATATTTTCAGAAAGCTTTTTCATTAGAATCTTTTTTCAAAGTTTTCGATTTTGAATTCGGAAAAATTGATTACGGTCAGCTTTCAAAAGCTGATGTGATTGTGATTGATGGAATGTCTAGAATGGACAAAACACTAGTGGACTATGCAAAGACAGCTCTTGAAAACGATGCAGTCATCATCATGATTCCTGATTCAAAAATTAATGCTATTAGTTCCCAATTTTATTCAGGTCTTTTTCCTCGTTTAGCAAACTTGGTCACAAGAGAAATTGCTAAAGATGAGGAAGCTTTGCCATTGGCAAGCCCAGACCTTAGCAATCCATTTTTTGAACAGATATTCTCTCAAAAAATTGAAAGAATGGTTGCGGCCAAAGCCAAAAGAACAATCGAAAACTTGCCTGGTGAAAAAATTCTTTCATTCAGTGACGGAAGTCCATTTTTAACGCGGCTCAATTCTAAACCCGGAAATTTGTTCTTGTTTGCATCATCACTAGAAGATGAATTTTCAGATTTCGGAAAAAATGCGTTGTTTCTGCCTGTTCTGTATAAAATGGCTACTTTTGGAAAATCTGAAAAAGACAAGCTTTTCTATAATGTCGGTTATGATTTTATGAAAATCAACCTAAACACTGACACTCTTACTATTTCGGGTAATTTGTTTTCATTAGAGAGTGCTGATAAAAATAAATTTTTATTACCTCAACAACTAAATGCAAACCAATTGGTGTTGAAGAGTGACAAAACTTTGAATAAATCAGGAATCTATCAATTGAAGTTGGGCGAAAAATCTATAAAACCTATCGCTATCAACACTGACAAAAGAGAATCAGAAATAGAAACCTTTACAAAAGAAGAGCTTGAGAAACTTTCAGCCACTTTCAAAAACATAGAATTGGCAGATCTTGCTGAAACACCATCTGAATTGCTAATGACACAAATGGGCTTGCAAGAACATCTCAACCTTTGGAGATATTTCTTAACCGCGGCACTCTTTTTCTTGTTTGTTGAAATGTTGATAATCAGGCTGTTCAAATAAAAAAAATAAACCATGAGATTGTTAATCAAAAACGCAAAATTGGTCTTTCCTAAACATCACTTGAACCAACAGTTATTAAACATTTTGATTGAGGACGGAAAAATTGATTACATAGGAAGCGATTTGACTGAAGCTGACGAGGTGTTTGAAGCCGAAAATCTACATCTATCACCGGGTTGGTTCGATATGAGGGCTAATTTCTCGGACCCCGGTTTTGAACACAAAGAAGACCTGAAATCCGGTGTACAAGCGGCCATTCAAGGGGGTTTCACAGAAATTTGTGTGTTGCCTGACACTCAACCTGCTTTAGACAGCAAAGACGTTGTAGAATATGTCTTGTCGAAAACCAGAAATGCTAAAGTGAAAATTAGACCATTGGGTTTTGCCTCAGTGCATGGCAAAGGAAACGACATGGCTGAATTGATGGACTTGCACCATGCAGGTGTCATTGCGTTCACAGATGCTTACAAATGGATAGCACATTCAGGATTATTGTCTCAAATTTTGCAATATCTTCAAATGTTTGACGGCTTACTTATCAACAGACCAAATGATTTAAGCATCAGCCCCTTCGGATTAATGAACGAAAGCAAAACCAGTGTCTTGCTAGGTCTCAAAGGCATCCCAAAATTAGCAGAAGAAATAGCCATAATGCGTGATTTGGAAATTTTAAAATATACAGGTGGTAAGATTCACTTTTCTTTGATATCAACTGCAAAGTCAGTTGACCTTATCAGAAAGGCTAAAAAAGAAGGCTTAAACGTGACCTGCGACACTGCTCCTCATTATCTGGCTTTTGAAGACACAGCCCTTGCCTCTTTTGAAACCAATCTCAAAGTGATGCCGCCCTTCAGAGAAAAAGAAGATGTTTTGGCTTTGGTGGAGGGTTTGCTCGATGGAACGATTGATTGTTTAGTTAGCGACCATCACCCTCAAGATGTAGAATCTAAAAACCTCGAGTTTGATTTGGCAGAATTTGGAATAAGCGCAATTGAAACAGCTTTTGCAGTCTCCAACACATTTCATCCAAACAAACTTGAAATTGAAATTTTAGTAGAAAAATGGGCTTTGAACCCAAGGAAAATATTAGGTCTTGAAATACCTAAATTTGAACCGGGAAGTGTTGCCAATCTCACCCTCTTCGACCCTGAAAAATCATGGCAACCTGAATCAGCTCTTTTGAAATCAAAATCAAAAAACAATCCTTTCTTAGGAACCCACTTAAAAGGAAAAGTGCTGGGAACAATTATTGAACACCACATTAACTATTTGTGATTTGGATTTAAACATCATTTTCGAAGACAACCACTTGTTGGCTGTTAACAAACCCAACGGCATGTTGACCCAAAAAGACAGCAGCGAAGACCCTTCATTGGAGGATTTAGCAAGGCAGTTCGTTAAGTCGAAATATAACAAACCAGGCGATGCTTTTCTCCATGCAACACACCGGATAGATAGACCTGTGAGTGGTGTAGTTCTTTTTGCCAAAACTTCAAAAGCATTGGCAAGAATGAATGATATGTTCAAAAACAAAACCATAAAAAAAACATATTTAGCTTTGGTTCACGGACATTGGGAAACAGAAAAAACCTTGCTCAGGAATTGGTTGATAAGAGATGGAAAGTCTAACAAATCAAGAGTTGTGCAAAAGCCGGGTGGTTTTGCTCAAGAGGCTGTTTTGCATGTTGAAAGCATTGGCTCAATTGGAGGATTCACTATGGTGTCAGTAGAGTTGGAAACAGGTAGGCATCACCAAATCAGATGCCAACTTTCACATTTGCGTCATCCTATCGTTGGAGACAGCAAATATGGAAGCGAGGTTTCAACAGGACCTGCAATATACCTTCATGCTCAT
>JBDNDT010000073.1:0-8546 GCA_046718985.1 Cytophagales bacterium | reverse complement strand
CGAAAGATATACAGAAAAATTGGCAACCCCCGATGTTTCTGTTGCTGATTTGATTGGCGATGTAGATCCTATCAAAGCAGCTACTTTAAAATTGCCCTATTCCGATGAAAGGGTGATACATTATGGTTTAATTCCTCGTTCAAACCGCTGTTTGTTTGTGATCAATGAATTGCCCGATCTTCAGGCCAGGATTCAGGTTTCACTTTTCAATATTTTGCAAGAAGGCGACATTCAAATCAGAGGCTTCAAATTGAGATTACCTTTAGACATTCAGTTTGTTTTCACTGCCAATCCTGAAGATTACACCAACAGAGGCTCCATCATCACCCCCTTGAAAGACAGGATAGACAGCCAAATCATCACACATTATCCCAAAACTAGGGATATTTCAAAGAAGATAAGCCAACAAGAAATTTCAAAATCTGAGTGCAGTGATTCAATCAAGATACACCCGGTTTTGTCTGATTTGTGTGAACAAATTGCCATTGAGGCTCGCAAAAGTGAATATGTTGACCACAAAAGCGGTGTTTCAGCCAGAATGACCATTGCCATTTTAGAAAGTTTGGTTGCTGCTTCAGAATTGAGAATGCTTAAAAACAAAGAGCAAAATACTTTTGCAAGAATCACTGACGTTTGGAATGTGATTCCGGCAATCACAGGAAAAATTGAATTGGTTTATGAAGGCGAGCAAGAAGGGGCTTTAATTGTTTCGCAAAACCTTATAGGAAAGGCTATCAGAACAGTTTTTGAAGAACATTTTACAAATCCTGAAACAGAGAAAAAAACTAAAAAATCCTCCATTTATCAACCTACCATTGATTGGTTCAGGGAAGGTAACCATATTGAGTTAGGTTCTTTTGACAGTAATGAAGCGTTAAATAATAAACTCTATCAAATTCCCGGGCTTTATGAAATTGCCCTTGAAAAGTTCCCTCAATTGCCTAAAAATGAATTATTGGTATTTATGGAATTGATACTTTTTGGTTTGGCAGAATGTTCATTGATATCAAGGCAATCAAACGACGGACGTTTTCAATTCAAAGATTTGCTAGATAGCATGTTCAAAGGCTTTTCTGATGAAGATTTTGAAGAAGACGACCAAAATTGATTGATTTATTAACAAACAAAAAATCACTTAAATGTGTGATTCCACATGAAAAAGTAATAAACAAAGTTAAATCTGAAAAATAGCTCCATTAGGTTTAATCCTTGTGTGTTATTGCAAACTTCTGGTGTTATGGATAATACATTTTATCCAGAAATATATTTACCAAATGGTAATTTGTTTAATCCCCAAATAATTAAAGTTGAAAGAACGAAACATAAAACACTTATTAATGGAATACCAATTAATGGGGTAATAAAAGCATAGTTAAGTCCTATTTTGCTCAATACTGACAATACTAAAATGTGTATTAAATATGTCCCATAACTATACTTGCTTAAAAATAGAATAACTTTAGAATTTAACTTAAAAAAGTCCTTAAAAAGCAAAAATACACCTACAGAAGCGAGTATTACATTAGGACTTAAATAACTATAAAATCCTTCGTAAAAGCTACCTTTGTAAAAAGTGGCTAGATAGGTTCCAAAAATGGTAATTAAAGTACCTGTTAAAAACATTAATACATAAATTAGTTTCTTCTTCTCAAAATTTAAACTTATATTATTAAGATAATAACCCAATATTGGAAATCCTATATAACCTGAAAAATAAGAAAGGTCTATTATTGGCATTAGTTTGTTCACATATGGCATATTTATAAAAACTGTTAATAACCAAATTCCAAGAAAATACTTTATTCCATTGTTTTTACTGTGTTGTAGCCACTTTCCTATAATTGGAAAGAATAAATAAAGTCCAAAAATCATGTAAATATACCACAAGTGGAAGCACGCACCATTTCTCAATTCTAATAATATAAACTTTAAAACTTCAATTAAACTCAAATATTCACCGTGAATAAATTTTTGAATAAGACTTACCATTATGTAAATCATACTCCAAAATAAAAATGGAAGTAATATTCTTAAAACTCGTTTTTTTAGAAATTCTCCTTCACTTTCATAATTTTTTGAGAACATTAATGAACCCGAAATCATCAAAAATATGGGAACACAAAACCTCACAGAACCATCATAAATATTTCCTATCCACCAATCTAAGTTTGAAATAGACCCGTAATGGTACAATACACCTGCTGCAACGTGTAAAAAAACGACACTAATTGTTGCCATTACTCTCAAAGAATCTATAAAATCTAAATTTTCACTTTTCATAAATTATTCCTCAAAAAAGTTAATTATTTTTTATTGGATAATACTTATCAAAGCGTTAAGGTGGGAAATAATTAATTTAAGCATGGTTTTTCAAAATACGAAATCTCATTCTTTTATAAAGTTTTGTGATTTGAACTTGCAAGAATTTAATACTTTTTAATCATTTTCGTGACTTATTATATTGAGATTTAATCTCAACCTGTTTAAACCAACCATCACAAACATAGTAAAAACATTACTTAACCCATCCTTATATTGTGTTGTTAAGAAATTATTAAAATCACAAAAAACCTATTCTAACTCATAAGCAAGCCACCAAAAACGATTTTTTCAATAAAGGAATTGGTATTTGGCGAAAATCCACACCATCCAAAACAGTCTTTTACTGTGGGTTACAAAAATCTATATAAGGTTTAAACTAGAAGAGTCATGTTGGTTGACTGAAATTAAAGAAATCTACGGTATAGTAAATTTATACTTCTGATTGGATTGTGCTGTAGATTAATCTATTTTTCATTATTCAGCTCCTCTTCTTCTAATTTAGATATTGAGAGTTTTGGTTGTCATGTATGAAAATTAAATTTACATCAACCTACCCGAAACAAGATTCTAAATTAATTAAGCAATTTTGGCTTAATTTGCATTGTTATTCTCTCAATGGCAAAATTGATAAAATTCGTTTTTGAGTTAGTTCAAGATAAAACTCATCTGTTCGATAATTCCTTATACCAAAAAAGAAGTCAAACTTATGGCTCTTTTTTCTTGAGGAAAAATTATGCTAAGCATCTAAATCAAGGTGCTTTATTTTCATTTTCAATATTCATTTTCTCATTTTTATTTTGGTTGATTTTTGAATTAAATTTTGACCATTCTCGAAACAATGAAAACATTGACATCATAGATTTTGAGAGTTTTGACATCACTTTGCCGCCAATTCCTGCTGAACTCTTGAAGCCTAGGCTTTCCTCAGCCGAGAAAATT
Organism: Cytophagales bacterium; assembly: GCA_046718985.1. GTDB lineage: Bacteria > Bacteroidota > Bacteroidia > Cytophagales > UBA9547 > JBDNDT01. The sequence continues at coordinate 5,285 of JBDNDT010000073.1, read as the reverse complement.
GTTGAAGAAAACACTCCTAAAGATGTTAAAACCAAAAATGAAGTTCCGGAAATTGTGAAAGAGGTTCAAAAGAAACCTGAGGAGCAACAAACCAAAAAGTCTGAAAACACAAAAACTGATACTGAAACCGGAGGCAAAACAGTTGACAGCACAAACAATGTAGGAAACAGCAAAAACGGAGAAATCAATAGTAATCAAAAAACTGCTATTGAGCCGATTGGAGGAATCAATGAATTTGTGCTCTACGTTCAGAAAAATGTGAAGTATCCTGATGAGGCATTGAAATATAAAATCTCAGGAACGGTATATGTGTTTTTTGTGGTGAATGAATTGGGAAAAATTGAAGATGTGAAGTTTACCAAAAAATTAGGGTATGGAATTGAAGAAGAAATCGCGAGGGTGATGGCAGATGCTCCTGATTGGAAACCATTTGTGATTAATGGTGTACCTCAAAAAAACAAAGTGCATGTACCGATAAAACTAAACCTGCCATAAAAAATGACTATGGAAAAAAAATGGTATGAATCATGGTTTGACACCCATTATTATCACCTGCTTTATGAACATCGAAACTTTGAAGAAGCAGACCGTTTTGTTCAAAAAATGGTTGCCTTTCTCAAACTTGAAAAAGGTTCTAAGGTCTTAGACTTAGCTTGTGGAAAAGGAAGACATTCAATTTCACTTTCGAAATTGGGTTTTCTAACTACCGGTATTGATTTGTCTGTAGAAAGCATATTAGCCGCAAAAGAATTTGAAAATGAGAATTTAAAGTTTCATCAGGCAGATATGCGTTTTCCTGTTGCTAATGAAATGTTTGATGTGGTATTCAGCTTGTTTTCAAGTTTCGGTTATTTTGAATCTGATGCTGAAAATGAAAAAGTGATTGAATCTGTGGCTCAAATGTTAAAACCTAGGGGGAGATTTGTGATGGATTTTCTCAACACTGATGTTTTTGAAAACGAATTTGAAGAAATTCAACTTCACGAAAAATGTGGCATTCAATTCAAAACCCATAAAAAAATCAACTTGGAAAAGATTGTTAAAGAAATTGAAGTAAACGATGCAGGAAGTTTAATGTATTTCAACGAATATTTGAAGAGGTATAACTTGAGTTTTTTTGAAAAATGTTTTGAAAAATTCAGTTTGAGGATAGAAAATATATTTGGGGACTATGAGTTAGATGACTTTAAAAAAAACATTTCACCCAGACTGATTTTGATTGCAACCAAATTTTGATGATTTGGGTTATATGATTAATATTGGGTTTATATTAATCCATCATTTTTGTTCAATCAATTCTTTAAATAATTTCAAAATGGCATTCACACTTCCTTCTTTACCCTTTGCAAGTGACGCTTATGAGCCTCATTTCGACAAAATGACCATGGAAATTCATCATGGTAAACACCACAATGCTTATGTCACCAATCTGAATGCAGCAATTGCAGGCACAGAAGCAGAAAGCATGAGCTTAGAAGATTTGATGAAAAACATCAGTAAATTTTCAGTGGCAGTTAGAAACAACGGCGGTGGTCATTTCAATCATAGTCTTTTTTGGTCAATCATTGCACCAAACAAGGGCGGAAACCCTAGCGGTGTTTTGTCAAAAGCTATTGATGCTGCTTTTGGAAGCTTTGATGCTTTCAAAGAAGAATTTTCAAAAGCAGGAATGACAAGATTTGGCTCAGGATGGGCTTGGTTGATGGTGAAAGACGGCAAATTGGCCATCACTTCAACACCTAATCAAGACAATCCTTTGATGATTCTTGAGGGTATTAGCAATGGAACACCCATTTTGGGCTTAGATGTTTGGGAACATGCTTATTATTTGAAATACCAAAACAGAAGAAACGAATATATCGCAGCATTCTGGAATTTGGTTGATTGGGATGCTGTTGCCGAAAAATATTCTTCAGCTCTTTAAGAAAAAAACTCATCACGAAGCATCGAATGGGTGCTTCGTGGTTTTTAACTTATTCGAAAACTAAATAAACCACTTCTGTTTAGTGAATCAAAGTTTAACCAATAAACCTAACTATTATATTTTCATATTTGACGGTAGAGCATATATTTAATCAAAAAAAAAATAAAAATCCCCTATTTTGTGTTTTGTTAGAAAATCATCACTCACAATGCGAATAATACTCTTTTTTGGATTCGTATGCATTAGTTTGGTCTCAACGTTTTCTCAAAACGTAAAAAAAACATTTAAATTAAACAACCGATATTCTGATGTACATTCTCACGTTGACGTGAATGACAACTTATCATTGCTTTTTTTGAGGGGAAAAAGGGGTGAATTTAAAGTTTTCAACAACCGATTTGAAATCGTAGCAGGTAGGAATTTTGTGATTCCTAAATTTGACAATAAGGCTGAATTTTTAGATTTAGTCAATGAAAAAAATGGTTTGAAATTTTTCTATATCAACCCAAGAAAGAAAACCATCACTTCAATTTATCTGGAAAAATCAATGAACAGCGAGCCATATCAAAACAATGCTATGGTTTTGGAATCTAATGAACATTTTGTGGCTGCATTCAATCATCATGAAAGGTTTCATGTGTTAAGCCACTTGATAAATACTGACATTTTAAGGTTATCTGTCTTTTTGCCCACCGGTGAAATTGAAAAAATTGATTTGGCAACAGGTTTAAAAAATTTAAGTAAACTGTTGAACAAAGAAACTTATGAATTTGATTTCAAGTTTGCTCATTATGGCGTAGAAAACATGAACAGGATTAATATTAATCCTTTTTTGAAATCAACCTCAGAAAAAAAACTTTTTACTTATGGGAAAAAGCTGGTGATAACCATAGACGATCCGGGAAAAACCACACTTATAGAAGTCAATTTGGTCACGGCACAAGTAAAATCTAAAGAATATCACTTCCACCTTGACAAATGTTCTGACGATAACATTGTATCAGGTATATCAAATTTTCATAACGGATTTTTGATGCGATTGACTTATTGCAAAGACCAGTTAAACTATTCTATTATTGAAACAGACTCTTCTATTTTAAGAAGAAACTTCAATGTGTATAAAGACGAACCAATTGAGTTCAAAAACACAGTGGTGACTCAAACCATTGACCATGACGGTTACAGAGAAACGGAGACTTATGTGGTGGAAAACTCAAGCAAATTCTTGAGAACTCTTGATGATTTGAAACTTTCAATCCACACCACAAAAATGTCCGTTGATCAATTACATGTGAAAATTGGAGGTGTTAGACAGAGCATTGGATCAGTGTACTCTTCAACCGGAAACAGAGGCGGTACCGGATTGCCATTAGGTTTAAGTATGGGAATGGGTATGGGCATAGGAGGTGGTGGATTCGGGATGGGACCAGGAATTGGCATGAGTCCTTTTGGTTCCCCTTTTGCAACTTCTCAAAATTATTTGAAGGTGAACACTTGCAGTTTTGTTTCACTTGTCAGTTTTCCTGATTTTGAGCATCTTGAAGGCAGTGCAGGCTTGACTTTAGCAGAAAAAGCAGTGAAATTTTCGCAATCAAAAGGCAATTTTTCAGATATATTAGGAATTTTTGAGGGAAATGAAAATAAAATAATTTATGGTTATTTAAGCGGAAAAGACGACCTTTACAACATCATAGAATTTACTCGTTAACTCTTTTTTTATGAAAATCGAAAAAAATAAGGTGGTAAGCCTTAGCTATGAGCTATATGTGAACAGCGAACTTGCCGACAAAAGTGATTCAGAAAACCCGTTGCTTTTTTTATTTGGTGTAGGTTCAATGATTCCTGGTTTTGAAGACAAATTAGATGGTTTGTCATCTGGAGACTCTTTTGACTTTTTGGTCTCACCTGAAGATGGATATGGCGAAAGAGATGAAGAAGAGGTTATTGCTCTTCCTTTAGATAATTTCAAGCAAAACGGAAAAATTGATACTGAAATCATCAGTGTAGGAAACGTTTTGCCTTTGATGGATGCTGACGGAAACAGATTTGATGCATTGGTGCTTGAAGTGGATGAAGAAGAAAACAAACTTACGGTAGATTTCAATCATCCATTGGCAGGTGAAGAACTTCATTTTGTCGGAAAAGTGCTTGAAGTTAGAAATGCTACTCAAGAAGAACTTGAACATGGTCATGCACATGGAAATGGTGGGCATCACCATTGATTATTGAGTTGATGAAAGTAATTTTTCGTAGTATAAACTGCGGAAAATTACTTTCTATTATTGCATTCTTAACCCTACCACAAAACCAAAAACGGATATTGATTTTACATCTTCACTTGAGATAATATCAAAGAAAATATTTCCAAACTTTAACACATAATCCAACCAAATCAATTATGCAACAAACCAATTCATCCCTCTAAAAATAAGTGCATTTTTAGCTTAAATTTTTTCAATCCGTATTTATCTTTTACCTTAGCATCATAAATTTGAATGATGAAAAAAATATTGTTTTGTTTGTTTGCTTTGGGCTTAGCAACTACGATTTCTTCTTGTGAAAAGAAAGATAACACTGAATTTGTCGTTGAAGGAACGGTAGAAATGCCTGAACAGTCATATATTTACATTGAAGAGGTGTTAGAAGAATCCACTCAAGTGATTGACTCTGTGAAACCTAACGGAAAGTCATTTGTGTTCACACTAAAGCCTTCTGAAAAAGCATTTTACAGGCTCAATATTTTCGGAAAGCAACAAGCCTTCATTGTCGGCGGCCCCGGTGAAGTGTTAAAAGTGGAAGTTGGCGGGAATGCGAAAGATGCAAAATTCAAAATGTCAGGCACCAAAGATGCTGACTTGCTATACAAAGCCTTTCTAATTGCTGAATCATTGAGAAAATCTGAAAAAGAATTGTCAGGCAAATACAGAGATGCTCAAGAACAAGGAAACCCTCAGTTAGCACAAGAAATCGTAGATGATTTTGACGAAATCTTGGAGGCTAAATTATTGGAATGTAAATCTTTAATTAAAGAAGCTGACAATTCATTAGTCGCTTTGAGTATAGCCTCGAATTTTTTCAACACCAATGAACATTTTGAATTTTTAGACAGCCTTGCAGCCAAATTTGAAAAAGAACAACCTGAGTCCAGATATTCAAAACAATTCATCAGCATGGTAAAGTCAGCAAAAGCACTTGGTATAGGAAGCAAAGCACCCGATTTTCAACTAGCTACGCTTGATGGAAAATGGTTGAAACTCTCAGAAGTGAAAGGCAAAGCCATTGTGATTGATTTTTGGGCATCTTGGTGCAGACCTTGCAGACAAGAAAACCCTTTTATGGTTGCGCTTTATGAACGATATAA
>JBDNDT010000072.1:0-8574 GCA_046718985.1 Cytophagales bacterium | reverse complement strand
ATCATCGTTTCCGTCACTGTCAGTGTGGCCAGAGATTCTGATTTTCAAAGTGGGGTTCAGGTTCAGGATTTTGACAACTCTCATCAATTCATTTTCTGATTGTGGAGTTAATGTTGATTTGTTATAGTCAAAAAAGACATTTCTCAACACAATGGTGTTTCCCGCTTTGATGGGTGAAAGTTTGATGCTGTCTTTGATTTCCTTGAATGCATCAAGATTGGGAATGTCAATGTTTTTGGAATAGAAGAGATAATGTGGTGCTTCAACTGAAATTCCATAGTTTTTTCCAGCAGGAAAAATGACGGTATATTTTCCTGTGCTTGAGTTTGAATTGTAAACACCCACCACTTTTTGGGTTTCATTGTCAACAACGGTGATGTTTGCACTCACAGGGTCGCCGGTTTCTTTGTCTTTGATGATTCCCCTCATAACAATAAGTTTTGCATCTGCAATTTCCCTTTCGAGAACATAAATGTCTTTGTCACCATATCCGCCTTCTCTTTCAGAAGAAAAATAAGCTCTTTTTCCGTCGGCAGACCAAACAAAATAAATATCATCATCTGCGGTGTTGATAGGATATCCGATATTGACAGGGTCAGAAACAGGTATTCCGGTTTCCGGATCAACGGTCACATGGAAAATGTCGAATCCTCCCATGGTGTTATGACCCTTTGAACTGAAATAAAGTGTTTTGCCATCAGCATGGATGAAAGGGGCATCATCGTCTTGTTTTGTGTTGACTTTTGATCCTAAGTTTTTCGCAGGTCCATATTCGCCATTAGGCATTCTTTTGGAAACATAAATGTCTGTGCCACCTAAACCCCCTTTTCTGTCACTGGTGAAAAAAAGCAAATTTTCATCAGCAGTCACACTCACACTAGGTTCCCAGTCAGGTGAGTTGATGTTTGAACCTAAACTTTTTGGAGTACCCCAAACAGTTCCTTTCAACTCTGAATAAAATAAGTCACCCGATTTTTTGGTACCTTTCACTGATTTGTAAATAAACATTTTTTGACCGTCAGGTGAAATTCCTGCGCAGGCGTCATGATCATCAGTATTGATGAGATTTCCGACACTCACAGGTGTTGTCCAAGTGGTGTCATCGCTTCTGGTTGAAATGTAAATATCTTCCATAAAATGGTCATTGTGACTTTTGTCTCTTTTTCCGCCTGTGGTATTATCTCTTCTTGAAGTGAAAAGTAAAGTGGTTTCATCAGCAGAAATCACCGGAACATAATCGGGATACTTTGAGTTTATCACTGGCCCTAAGTTTCTGATTTTTACATTAACCGGGCTTTCAACCAGTTTTTTTGCATAGGCACACATGTCTTTTCTTCTTTTTGCTTCTGCAAAAAGCTCTTTGAATTTAGCGTTAGCCGGGTTTCCTAAATATTTGTCAAAACTAGAAACTGCGTCGTCAAAAAAATGAGAAACATGTTGGGATACTCCCAAGTAAAAATGAATGTTATCAAATGGTTTTTCAGCTTTTACAGCTTTTTTTAAGGGTTCAAGAGCTCTGGCTTCATGCCCTGTGATTACCAAAACTTTACCATAATTGTAAGCAATCTCTTGATTACTAGGGTCAAATTGATAAGCTTTTTCCAAAATAGGAAGTGCATCTATGAATTCTTCAACTTCAACATAGCCTTTGGCTTCTTTCAAAAGTTTGTTTGCTTTTTTGGGGTCAACGTTTTGAGAAAAAACGATTGAGGTTATAATAAAGAGGGTAGATAGCAGTGTTACTTTCATTTATATATTGAGTGGATTGTTTTTACAATAGTAACATTTTTTTGAGTTTTTAGCAATTAAATTTGAGTGTATTCATGTTTCTTTGGATTATGAAATCGTTTTTGTTAAGATGGTTATTTTGCAAACAAAGGCTTGTGGTTTGATTTTTTATGTAAGCCATTTAAAACTAACCGACATTTGATTTTAGAGAAAAAATGTAAGTTTTTGAGATTTAAGACATAAATTCGCATCATGTTTATCATCAAAGTCAAAGGGAAAGCTAAAATTCCTGATTACATCCAAATCAGAGATAATAATTATGTTTTGGTAGCTTATTTCAGAGCAGATCGCCCTGAAAAAAATCTTTCTAAAATTGGTTATGAAAACAGAGAAGAAGAATTCAAGAAGTTGATAGAAACACTCCCATTTGGAATCATGCAACAATTACCCGAATGAAAGAAAACAATATAGATATTTTGTTAAAGCTTGAAAATGCTTCTATTTATCAAGGAGATAAATTGGTGATAAGTGGCATCAATTTAGAATTGAAAAAAGGTAGCTTTTATTATCTCATAGGAAAAACGGGTAGTGGCAAAAGCTCATTCTTAAAAATACTTTATGCTGACTTACCATTAAATTATGGTGTAGGTGAAGTTTGCGGCTATGACCTAAGAAAGCTGAAATCCAAGCAAGTTCCCTTTTTAAGAAGAAAGTTGGGTATTGTTTTTCAGGATTTTGAACTTTTGCAAGACAGAACTGTTTCCGAGAATTTGGTTTTTGTGATGAAAGCAACAGGATGGAATGAGAAATCAAAAATCCGCAGCCGTGTAACAGAGTTGTTAATGAGGGTAGGAATGAGTTCATGTGCTGATAAGTTTCCTTATCAACTTTCAGGAGGGGAACAACAAAGAATTGCTGTCGCCAGAGCATTGATAAACGAACCTTTATTGCTTTTGGCAGATGAACCAACAGGCAATCTAGATCCTGAAGTAAGTGATGAAATTATGAAACTTTTTGTTGAAATCAACAACAGTGGAACAACAGTTTTGATGGCTACGCACAATTATAATTTAATAAATAAATTTCCGGGTATGGTGCTTAAATGCGAAAATGCAGCTTTGAATTTGTTAGAGTGATGATTCTTTGAATAAAATTCTCGCTTTGTGCAAGTCTAGGTTTAGTTTTAAAATGAAATAAGACAATCTATTTTACTCCTCGATTCAAATTTCACGGTTTGTTGAACTATACTATTCGAGGGGATAATTTTTTGAACTTTTCAAAAAACAACACATTGTTTTGGAGGAGTATTTAAGCAAAGCGGTGAAGTTTATTGTATTATTCAAAGCTAAAATTTATATTTGCCTTTTGAGAATACTATTCTTATAACAAATCTTTGAATTCAATTTTTGACATTAGCCGGAAAACGCCACAAATAAGCACCATTTTTTTGATGCTCCTTAGTCTTTTAAGTCAATCTTTGAAATCTCAAGACGCTCAATTTTCACAGTTTTATGTTTCGAGTTTATATTTGAATCCTGCACTAGCGGGTCAGGAAGGAGAGCAAACTTTTAGTTCAAACTATAGGATGCAATGGAGAAGTGTTGCCAATCCGTTTGTTACCAATCAGTTATCATTCATTCATCCACTAAAAACCAAAGAAATGTTTCACAATCACAAAGGGGGAGTTGGGGTTTCTTTGTTCAATGACAGGGCAGGTGAGGGAAGTTTGAAAACCAATGGCTTTCACATGTCAGGCGCTTATAACTTAGAGTTGGCAAAAAGTAGTTACCATTTTTTGTCCTTTGGCCTCCAAATGGGGCTTATTCAGAAAACCATAGATTTTGCTAATTTGCAGTGGGGAAGTCAATATAATCCATACATTGGGTTTGATGCCAACCAAGTTCCTGATGAAACCAATGTGGTGAACGGAAGATTGTATGCAGATATAAATGCCGGTTTGATGTGGTATTATAATGGAACAAGAGATTATGAAGAAGCCAAATTCAGTGGCTATGCCGGGTTTTCAGGTTATCACCTGAATCAACCCAATGAATCTTTCATCAGAGGCAACACCTCTCGCTTGCCTATGTTGTTGAGAGCACATGCCGGTTTTGAATATGAAATTGGAGAAAGATTTTACGTTTCTCCTAATGCATTATATGCTATGCAAAGTCAAAGTTCACAACTGAATTTAGGCTTATATTTCACGGTGAAAATGAATAACAGCAAAGAAGGTTTATATAGAAATGCAAGGTTCACATTTGGTGGATGGCACAGACTGAAAGATTCTTATGTGTTTTCAACAGGTTTTGGAAGTGATATTTTTCAGTTTGGTTTCAGTTATGACTTGAATACCTCTTCATTGAGATATGCAACCGGAGGCAGGGGTGCTTATGAGCTTTCACTTGTGCTGAGAAGAGTGAAAACAGAGAAATTGAAACGTTATTCTACACCTAGATTTTAAATGTAAAATGATTAACATTAACATTTTTTGGGGATTTGTAGTGGTGCTTTCAGGTCTGAATTTATGTTTTTCCCAAGCCAAAAAGTCTCATCATCACAAATCGGTTGAAATCACCCAAGGGGATAAATATTTTGATAATGGAGATTATTTTTTGGCTCAAGAATATTATTTAGAGGCTATCAAAACCTTTCATAAAGACCCTTATGTTCATTATAAACTGGCAGAAAGCCAAAGGTTATTTTTTGATTACGCAAAGTCAGAAGAGAACTATGCCATCGTTGTGGATCATATCGAAAAGACATTTCACAAACATCATCATCACAATGATTACCCTTTGGCAAGATATTGGTATGCCATGATGTTGAAAAACAATGCCAAATATGAACAGTCTAAAGAAATGTTTGAGATTTTTATGCTCTCTTTCAAACCCGAAAAACCGGTAGATGAGTTGTATAAAGAGAAAGCACTTTTTGAGTTCAATGGTTGTGTTTATGCTCTCAATGAGTTGAAAAAACCGGTGAGAGACTACAAGTTTGAAAATTTACCTTCACCTGTGAACTCTGCAAATTCAGATTACTCACCCGGCATTTATAAGCATGATTCTTCGATTGTGATCACCTCAGCAAGAGAAGGAACTTTAGGTTCTTCAACATTCAACAAATTAGGAGAAAACTTCAGCGATAATTTTCTTTTTGAGAAAAAAGGTGAAAAGTGGCAGGTGACAGATCAACAATCAGGTTTTAATTCTTTAAACACCACCTTAAATGATGGCGCAGGATGCTTTTCATCTGACAAACAAAAGTTTTATTTCACAAAATGTGATGTTTCAGGTTCAGGTTCTGATGGTGAATGTGCAATCTATGTGTCGAAAATGAATAAAAACAAATGGGGTGCTGCTCAAAAATTAAATGAAAATATCAACTTTTCGGGTTATTGGAATGCTCAACCCTCATTGAGCAGCACCGGTGACACATTGTTTTTTGTTTCTAAAAGACCTGGTGGAATTGGTTTACATGATATTTGGATGTCAACAAAATCTGGGGACAATGAAAATTGGGGAAAAGCCTTGAATTTGAGAGACATCAATACTCCATTTTCTGACATTTCTCCCTTTTGGCACCATAAAGAAAAAGTCTTGTTTTTTGCTTCCAACGGCCATGAAGGCTTTGGCGGTCTTGATATTTACAGATCTGAAAAAGGTGAACTCTCATCTGCTGTTAACTTAGGGATTCCTTTTAACAGCAACATGGATGATTTTTATTTCACCTTGGGTGATAGTGTAGGTTATTTAGCATCAAACCGCCCCGGAGGCAAGGGAAATGATGATATTTACAAGTTTCATATCAGAAGTTTCGAAGCATTAATTGCATACATCCCAAAAGATTCCTTGGGTGATGCTAAAAGTTTTACCGTTAATGGCACTCTTCTTTATGATGACACCAAAAGCCCGGCAAAAGATCAAGTAATCATCTTAAAAGATGAATTTGGAAAAGAAGTAGCAAGAACAAGAACCAATTCATCCGGAAATTTCAGGTTTGAAAGTGTAGCCGGTGGAAAAGGATACAAGGTGATTTTAGAGGAAGATGATCCGAGATTGACCGCTGAAATTAATTTCATTGTGGAAGAAATCTCCACTAAAAAATTTGATAAACCTGCTCAAAGAGGTGCTTTTGAAAATGTTTATTTTGACTATGACAGCTATGCTTTGAGACCTGAGTCAAGATTAGTCTTGAATGAACTCATAGAACTTGCCAAAAAATTCCCGAACATACAGATTGAAATGAATGCCAATACTGACAATTTTGGTTCAAGTGATTATAACAAAAAACTGTCAGAGCAAAGAGGTAATGCAGTGTTGAAATACCTCTCAGAAAAAGGATTAGACAATGCTTCCATCATTCAAGCGAGAGGCTCTGATTATCCTTTGGCAAGCAACGAAAATCCTATGGGTCGTCAGTTGAATAGAAGAGTTGAATTTACAATAGTTGGTCAAGAATATGTGCATGTCCCAAAATATGTAGTCTTCATCACAGACAACAAACCCGATATCAATCAAATAGCTAAAAAGTTTGGGATGACAGTTGATGAGCTTAAAAAAGTGAATGGATTGAAATCTAATAAATTACAACCATTTAGACCAGTGCGTGTGAAAGGTGATGGTAAAAATGTAGTTTCTCAAGAAACAGTCAGTTTAATCGAGTCAGGTGTCTATAATTCAATGAACAAAGATTTTGATATTCAGCTTATTAGTAAGCTAGAAAATGTAGGTCCTATAACCGAAACCGACACAGAAACTTTATATACCGTCATGCCCAAAAATACCGTTTATTCAATTGCTAAACACTTCGGACTTTCAGCTGATGAGTTGATGGATTTGAATGGAATGAGTACTCCTGATATAAAAATAGGGCAAAGACTTATAGTGAAAAAGAAGTGATAGTGTTTAAGCTATTATAATATTCTTCTAGCCAAGTGTGGATAGTTTTTGGAAAACATGTTCATAACTAATTTCTGTTTTTCGGGTTCAACGACACGAAAGGATTTAACTTTGTAAAGTATTCCCGAAATTCAATCCACTTTAACATCTCGATTTTTCTAAGAGAAAGATGAGTTACAGTTATTGGATTGAAACCTTGTTTTCGTAATAATAATTTTTATTGTTAGCGAAATTTGAGTTATGTGAATAGATGTTAAACGATTTATGTTTTAAACCGATTTTAAACCCAAGGAAACTTATTATACATAATGGCCAAAGAAACTATCGGATTCCAAAAAAAAACAAGAAACCTGGTGATGGGTAACGAACAACTTGCAAAAGTTCCACCTCAAGCACGAGATCTTGAAGAAGCTGTCTTAGGAGCAATTATGCTTGAAAAAGAAGCTATCAACAAAGTGGTTGATATTTTGAAGTTTGAAAGTTTTTACGATGAAAGAAATGGTCTGATTTTCAGTGCTTGTTGCAATTTGTTCAGTAGAAATGAACCCATAGACATCAAAACGGTGACCAATGAATTGAGGAGAATGGGCAACTTGGAGAGGGTAGGAGGTCCATTTTATCTGGTTGAACTCACCAATGTAGTAACAAGCACCACAAACATTGAATACCACGCCCGTTTGATTCTTGAATATGCTCTGAAAAGAGAAATCATCAGCATTTCTAATAAAGCAAAAGATGAAGCTTATGAAGACACTAGTGATGTTTTTGAATTGCTTGACAAAGTTCAACAAGATTTGCTAGATCTTTCTGAAAAGAACACTAGAAAAAACTTTTTAAAGGTTAGTGATATTCTTAAACAAACCATTGGTGAGCTAGAAGAACGTAGTAAGCAAAAAGATGTGATGACAGGAATTCCCAGTGGATTCCAAAAAATAGATTCAATCACGTCAGGATGGCAAAGAAGTGATTTGATTATTGTGGCTGCAAGACCGGGTATGGGAAAAACCGCATTCGTGGTTTCAGCAGCTAGAAATGCTTCTGTGGTGTTTAAGAAATCTGTAGCCATATTTTCCCTTGAAATGTCATCTGTTCAATTGATGGGAAGGATTATTTCAGCGGAAGCTGAAATAGAAAGTGAGAAAATTAGGAAAGGTGATTTCACACCCCAAGAGTGGCACATGTTGCACACCAGAATCAAATCGCTTGAAGATGTGAACTTATATATCGACGACACTCCATCTTTGAGTATTATGGAATTGAAGGCAAAATGCAGAAGATTGAAAGCACAACCATCAGGAATTGACTTGATTATCATTGATTATCTTCAGTTGATGAGTGGTGATGCAGGCACAAACAAAGGACTTGGAAACAGGGAACAAGAAATTGCTAATATCTCCAGAAGTTTGAAACAACTGGCAAAAGAGTTGAATGTGCCGGTGATTGCTCTTTCTCAGTTAAGTCGTGCAGTGGAAACAAGAGGTGGAGACAAAAAACCATTATTGTCAGATTTAAGGGAATCGGGTTCAATTGAGCAGGATGCCGATATGGTGGTCTTTTTGTATAGACCTGATTATTATAAATTGGAAAATGCCATGACTGATGACGGAAGAAGCGCAGCCGGAATGGGAGAGGTCATTTTTGCCAAAAATAGACATGGTTCTGTGGGAAGTGTTTGGTTGAAATTCATCGCTAAGTTCACAAAGTTTGCAGATGATGAAGACAATCCATTTTTGAATATTCAAGACTTTTCGAATAAAGCTGTCACCATGACCAGTGGTTTGAGCAGTTTTGAAACAGATTCAACTTTGACAATCAAGAGCAAAGTGAATGGTGATGCACAAAATAACACAAGCCTTGACAGCAACGAAGTTCCTTTTTGATAAATTCCTGAATGTTTATCCTTGATTTAAGTGAAAATAATATCCCATTATATGCTTCAGACTTT
>JBDNDT010000071.1:0-8671 GCA_046718985.1 Cytophagales bacterium | reverse complement strand
ACATCAGGATGAGCTTTTTCAATTTCGTCTAACAACACCACTGCATAAGGTCTTCTTCTCACTGCTTCGGTGAGTTGACCGCCTTCATCATAACCCACATATCCGGGAGGAGCACCAACCAATCTGCTAACAGCATGGCGTTCTTGATATTCACTCATGTCAATTCTCACCATTGCATTCTCATCATTGAAGAGAAAGTCAGCTAAAGCTTTTGCCAATTCTGTTTTCCCGACTCCCGTTGTGCCCAAGAAAACAAATGATCCAATTGGTTTTTTGGGGTCTTGAAGCCCTGCCCTACTTCTTCTCACAGCATCGCTAACTGATTGAATAGCTTCTGATTGACCGGCAACCCTTTTGCTCAATTCTTCTTCTAAATGAACCAACTTCTCTCTTTCGCTCTGCAACATCTTAGAGACAGGAATCCCAGTCCACCTTGCCACCACTTCCGCAATGTCATCGGCAGAGACCTCTTCTTTCAAGAGGCTGTTTTCTCCTTGAATGGTTTTGAACTGATTTTGAAGGGTTTCCAATTCATTTTCAACCTCTTTAATTTTGCCATATCTGATTTCAGCCACTTTGCCATAATCACCTTGTCTTTCAAAGCGTTCTGCTTCCAACTTCAAATTTTCAACCTCTTGTTTCTTTTGTTTGATAGCTGAAATAATTTCTTTTTCAGACTGCCATTTGGCTTTCAGATTATTTCTTTTTCCATTCAATTCTGCCAATTCTTTCGAAAGTTCAGTAACTTTTTGGTCATCTTGTTCTCTTTTTAACGCTTCTTTTTCAATTTCGAGTTGCATGATTTTTCTTTCCAGTTCATCCAACTCTTCAGGCATTGAATCAATTTCAATTCTCAATTTTGAAGCAGCTTCATCCATCAAGTCTATCGCTTTATCCGGCAAGAAACGGTCGCTTATGTATCTGCTGCTCAACTCAACAGAAGCAATGATGGCTTCATCTTTGATTCTCACTCCATGATGAAGTTCATATTTATCTTTGATTCCCCTTAAAATGGATATTGCATCCACTATGTCAGGCTCATCAACATACACCGACTGAAATCTTCTTTCGAGGGCTTTGTCTTTTTCGATATATTTTTGGTATTCCTTCAAGGTTGTTGCGCCAATGGTGTGCAATTCTCCTCTAGCCAATGCCGGTTTCAACAAGTTGGCGGCATCCATAGCACTCTCACCACCTGCTCCGGCACCTATGAGGGTGTGAATTTCGTCAATGAAAAGAATAACTTCCCCATCACTGTCGGTCACTTCTTTAATCACTGCTTTCAGCCTTTCTTCAAATTCACCTTTGTACTTTGCTCCTGCCACCAACAATCCCATGTCTAATGACACAATTTGTTTTGATTTCAGGTTCTCAGGCACATCACCATTCACAATCCTTTGGGCAAGGCCTTCAACAATGGCTGTTTTCCCTACACCAGGCTCTCCCAAAAGCATGGGATTGTTTTTGGTTCTTCTTGAAAGTATTTGTAAAACCCTTCTGATTTCTTCATCTCTGCCAATCACTGGGTCAATTTTACCTGCTTTTGCCAGTTCATTGAGGTTTTTGGAATATTTTTTGAGTGAGTTATAACTGTTTTCTGCATGTGGAGAATTCACTTTGTTATTTCCCCTCAATTCCTTAATGGCGAGAGTCAAGGCTTTTTCACTTATACCTGAGTCTTTTAATATTTGGGCTGCTTTGTCTTTTCCTGCAATCAAACCCAAATATAAATGTTCCAAAGAAATGTATTCATCACCCATTTGCTTCATCTGTTGTTCTGCTCTTTGGGTGAGACTAATCACCTCATTGGTGACATAAGGATTTCCCGATCCACTTACTTTTGGATAAGAATTGAGCAACTCTTGGCTTCTTTGTTCAATCAACAATATGTTGGCTTGAGTTTTCTTAGCTAGAAATTGAAAGGTCTCTTTGTCGGTTGATATCAAAGCTACAAGAAAATGCCCGGTCTCGATGGCTTGTTGACCATTGGCATTGGCGATTTCAACAGCTTTCTGAAATACTTCTTGTGATTTAATAGTGTAGTTAGATAAATTCATATTACAATGATTTTAACACATAAACACAAAAGTTTTGCCAAATATTAATGTAGAATAAAATCAGTCTAAATGACAGGAAATCACTCAAAACCAATTAGTTTTGATGACAAAATTACCGAAAAGCCTAAGTCATTACTATCAATTCTTACATTTTGACAGAAAAAACACTAAATCTGCTAACAAAGAATTTAAATGCTTGCATTGAATCTAATCAAGACCCATATCATTGATGCCACAAATGCCAAAATAGAACCAACAACAATAAAATACTTCCCTCCCAATCTAAAGTCTTTTTGTTCTATCATTCCTGTAGCATAAGCAACAGCATTTGAGGGTGTTGAAACGGGCAACATAAGTGCGCATGAACAACTGATGGCAATGATTATGGGAGTTGCAATGTTGAAAGGATAAGGCAAGTTGAGACCAAGAGGCACAAAAATGGAAGCTGCTGCTGTGTTGCTCATCACGTTTGACGTCAAAACGGCAATGACACTGAAAAGAAATGAAACTAACAGCGCGGCAAAAGCCAAATCATTGATTTTGTTCATGATAATGTCGACAAGTCCTACTTCAACCATTGCCATGCCCAAAGCTAACCCACCCGCAACTAACATTAAAGTATCCCAAGGAAGCTTGCGAACCTCTTCAGCGGTGATCACTTGTGTGAGGGTAAGCAACACGATAGGAATGGCAGAGGTTGCCGCAATCGGGATGCCATGGAAAGGCTCTGTCAACCACATTAACACCGTTATGATTAGGGTGAACAAGACCGCTCTTTTCTGTGCTTGTGATGAACCATTTTTTTCTTGTTGTAAGTTTTCAAGTGGTAGATTTACTGATTTTAAGTCTAGTTTTCTAGTGAGATAATACCAAAAAGAAAGAACCAAGATGATGGCTGTCGGAAAACCAACCATCATCCAATCCACAAAAGAAATATGAATTCCCCTCTCTTGCAGTGCCCCCACAGCAATGGCATTGGGTGTGCTTCCGATGATGGTGCCAATTCCCCCGACAGATGCAGCAGCAGGAATGCCAACCAGCACCGCCTTTGAGTAAGGTGAATACTTTCCCAACAGATGAACAAGAGGCAAAACCGATGAAATCATCATGGCTGTGGTGGCAGTGTTAGACATGATCATGCTGCCCAATGCTGTGGTAAGCATCAAACCTAACAACAATCTTTCAGGGTTGTTGCTAAAGTATTTTAGTGTGAGATTAAAAAGATCACGGTCTAAACCCACTTGTTTCATGGCTTCAGCAATAAAAAAACCCCCTAAAAGTAACCAAATGACATTGCTCGTCCATGTGCCCACATAAATAGAAATGTCCTGAGCTTCTTTAAAAATGTAATCAGTTCCAAACCCGAAAATGAGCATCACTATGAGAAAAATCCCAACTGCAAAAGGAGGAATGGCTTCTGTGATCCACAAACCAATTGAAAGCAATGCCAAAAAAAACACGTAATCAACCGCATCGCCATAACCCAAATTCCTAAAGAAATAAGTGATGATGCCGGCAATGACCAAGTTTCCGGTGAAAGTTGATGTATTAAAAAGCATTTGCATCTTTTTTTGGGTAAACATGCGAATTGCTGCATATCTTGAATCTATATCTGCCACTGCCGAGTTTTTAGATGAAATTCAAATATATGCTTTATAAAAAAATTATCAGAAAAATGCTGTAAGAATTTTAAAAATCTCATAAATTGCGTAATTAAATACCCTACTACACATTAAACTATGAGAGTTTTAATCATAATCCTAACTTCGGCTATTTATCTTTTCACGTCTTCGTTATATGCCCAACATACAATAGGCATTGGAACAGATACCCCTAATGAAAAATCAGTTCTCGACCTCACCAGTATAACACAGGGTTTTTTAATGCCTAGGTTAAGCACTGCACAAAGAACAGCAATGATACTTGGATTAACCGATAAAGGAATGTTGGTTTATGACACAGATTTGGAAGAAGTTGTTTCATGGAACGGAACAGTTTGGGTGACCGGTGGCACAGGACTAACGGGTACAGGAACAGCTACACAACTCACCTTTTGGAATAGTGCTACATCACTTTCTTCTTCTCCCAATTTGTTGTGGGATAACACCAATTTGAGATTAGGAATCAACAATTCAATTCCTAATGAAGCATTGGATTTGATTGGAAACATCAAAATCACGCCCACTTCTGCCACATCAGGTCAAATCAGAATGGGAGCTAACTTATTTTTGCATGCAGCAGGCTTAACAAATCTATTCGCCGGTGTATCAGCAGGAAATCTAACCTTATCAGGTTCACAGAATGTAGGCTTAGGACCTTTGGCACTGAACGCATTGACCTCAGGTACACAAAACACAGCTACCGGCGCAAATGCTTTATCACTAAATTCATCGGGACAAGGGAACTCAGCATTCGGTTCGCAAGCATTGAGAGATAACACTACAGGAAGTGGAAACGCAGCTTTCGGGAGAGATGCATTGGTGTTGAACACTACCGGATATGACAACGTTGCGGTTGGTGCGCTTTCAATGCAAGCAAACACCTCAGGTTTTGAAAACGTGGCTATTGGTGTTTCTTCATTGAGATCCAACACAATTGGAACCTCAAATTCAGCATTCGGATTCAGCTCTTTGAGAACAAACACCACCGGGGTGGGTAACTCAGCATTTGGTTTCAGTTCTCTTAGAAACAGCACCACTTCAGATTATAACTCAGCTTTTGGCACCAGCTCCTTGAGAAACAACTCAACGGGTTCGAATAATGCAGCCTTTGCTTACAATTCTTTGGTCAGCAACACAACAGGTTCAGAAAATGTGGCGATTGGAGTTTCATCCATGAATTTTAATACGGTTGGTTCTGAAAACGTGGCTATAGGTTCAAGAGCCTTGAGTTCAAATGTTGCGGGCAACAAGGCAGTTGCCATAGGTTACCAAGCCATGCAATTTGCCAACAACCAAAGCACAGCTTTTGAAAACACAAATGTAGCAGTGGGATTTGAGGCTTTGAGAGGCTCCTCAACACCGGCTGCCAACACCGGAACTGACAACACATCGGTAGGTTTTCAAACATTACATCAAAACACAAGCGGTTCATATAATACTGCCATTGGTTATGGTGCTTTAAGTGGAAACTTAACAGGAGAAGAAAACACAGCAATAGGTTACAAAGCAAATGTAAGCGACCCGGGACTCAGAAACGCCACCGCAATAGGTGCCAATGCCGTTGTGGGTGCAGACAACACCGTTCAGTTGGGCAATGGTGCTGATATCAGTTTTGACAGAGCATTGATTGCAAATGGCAATGCGGGTTTGCTCGGTCAAATTCTTACTTCACAAGGGCCGGGTGCTGCACCAATTTGGAGCAATGCATCAGGAATAGTTGGTTCCGGAACTACCAATTATCTTGCCAGATGGACAAACTCGACTACATTAGACATTGGCGCCACACAAGATGACGGCACAAGTGTAGGTATAGGTGCAGCACCTTCCGCATTATTTGGAAGGCTTTATGTGATGGCAAATTCTGGGTCAAATGCCATTAGAGCTGAAGCAAGCTCAACAGGTGCAAACAACATAGGATTACTTGCCTTAGCCGGAAACGCCATTACATCAGCAACAGGTGTGCAGGCAACAGCTAATGGAACGGCTTTGAACACCTATGGGTTATTTGCCACTTCAAATTCAACCGGAACCAACTCATTTGGTGCAATGCTCAGATGCATAGGCAATGCGACTAATGCTTATGGTTTATATTCAGAAGTAAGTGCCGGGACAAACCGCTATTCAGGTGTGTTTATGGGAGGAAATGTCGGCATCGGAACAGACATTCCTTTATATCTATTGCATTTGCGCTCTTCTTTGCCCACACAATTTATTCAAGCAGGAGATAATTTAAGCCTTCCTAACACGGTGATGGGAAATATAGATTTTGCTGATGCTCAAACAAATTTTGCACAAGCCAGAATTGGAGTACTGAGAGAAGCAGCTTCAAGTGGTGCAACAGATTTGCCAACCGCTATCACATTTTCAACCACAAAAGGAGGAACTAACATATTAACCGAACGAATGAGAATTAACAACTCAGGGTTCGTTGGAATAGGCACCGTTAACCCGACAAATGATTTAGATATCAATGGCGGTATCAGAATTAGACAAGGTTCACCTTCAGCAGGAAGAGTTTTGACAGCAGTTGATGCTCTTGGAAACGCAACTTGGCAAGCACTACCTTCCTACGGCAATGTCTCAGGTTCAGGTGTACCAACAAGATTAGCATTTTGGGACAGCCCAAGTTCCATAGCCTCAAGCCCGAACTTAAACTGGGACAATACATTATTTCGACTAGGAATTGGGACAGCCACACCTGTAGGAGCCTTGGAAGTTGCCGGAAACCAACCCAATTTATTCATATCTCACATTTCAGGTGCAATCACAACTGCCGGTGCAGATTTGGGAAGAATTCATTCAAGGGACAATCAAAGCACCGCTCTTCAAGCAGGCATAGCGTTCACTAGAGACGCTGCTTCTTCCGGAGCTACTGATTTGCCAACAGCAATCAGGTTCACAACAACCGAAGATGGGAGTTCCACACCTTTTGAAAGGATGAGAATCTCAAACAATGGAAACGTAGGGATAGGGACAACTAATCCAATAACATCATTAGACATCAGATCTCAAAATGTTACCACAGCAAGTAGTACTTATGGAAATCTTGCTATATTTTCAACAAACACACAAGGTTTAAACATAGGAGCATCTATATCATTGGGTGGAAATATTATTACAACAACAACACAAGCAACCTTTGGAACAATTGAAGGTAGAAAGGCAAATGGATTAAGCGGAAGTGCAACAGGTTATCTTTCATTCAAAACTAACAATGCAGGCACTTTGAGTGAAGTAATGAGAATAAATAATCTGGGTCAGGTAGGGATTGGAACAAATACATTTGTTGATTTAGACTCTAAATTACAAGTAGGGAATGGTACTTCTGAAACTGAATTTAGTATCAATTCTTCAAGTTCTGGAAATGCATTTGGAGTAAACTTTTACACTGATGGTACATTCAGATCCAGCATCGGCTATTCACCTATTCCTTCACAAGAATGGTTTTTTATTTATGGAGCCGGTGGAGGTTCAATTTTAAGAGCCAAAAACGACAAAGTTGTTATTGGCGAAGCAACAACCGCAACTTTTCAAACAACACTGCAAAACACCGGGTCAATGTCAGTTAATGTGAGAACAATCACAGGCAATGCCATTCTAGGAGATAATGATTACATTATTTTGAATAAATCCGGTGCTACTGCAGCTACATTAACCTTACCAGCGACAACAGCTACAGGTAGAATCATTTTTGTCAGAAATTTATCTTCACAAAACTTAACTATAAGTTCAACTAACCAAATAGTTCCTCACGCATCTGTTAGCCCTATTACAAGCATTATACTCGTTCCCTTAAGTTCAACAGATGATAGAGATGATGCTTGGTTAGTTTTTGATGGCACAAATTGGGTAGTCTTGGACTAAAGATTTTTTTAATTTTTAAATGAATTTACAAAACAGTTTATCTAAACAATCATGCCTTCGAATTGTTTATTCTTGGTTTTTTATATTTTTACTTATTTCTTGCCAAAAAAGTGACAAACAACCTGATTCAAGCGCTGACACATTAATTCTAAGTGAAAAAATCGAAACCACCGAAATCATTGATTGCAGGTCATTAGTTAAAGACGTTAATTTTGAACTGTCTCGAGAAGGTTTGATTGAATATTATGGCAAAGAAAATCATGATGATGACACCTTATATGCAGAAGGTGAAATGACAGGCTTTGCTTCGGTGTTGTGGAAAGGTTCACCCAAAGAAATTCAGATCATTTGGCAAGATGATCAAATGGCAAAAGCCATAGGTTTCAGCATAAACAACACGAATTCAAACAGAAGATTATTAGATAAGTTTTATGTGGGTATGACTTTGAATGAGTTGGTTCAGGTGAACGGAGCACCGGTTGAACTGAGTGGTTTTGGTTGGGATTATGGCGGAGGTTGTTGTTTTGGAGATAAAAAAGGCTTGTTAGCTCAAATCAATTGCCTATCATTCAGATTTGACTTAGACAATGTTGCTTATGAACAAACAAATGTGGACCAAGTATTAGGCGACCAAATCTTCAGTTCCGAGCATCCCTTTTTTCAACAAAACAAGGCAATATTAATGAACATTAATGTCTATTTTGATTGAGTTGTTCAAAAGCTAAATTCAAATTACCACTTTTAAGGATACTAATGCAATGAACTGGTTTATAACATGAAAAATGACAGAAAAAACGCACGAAGTTCTTCACCAATGTCAATTGGTGAAGCCATAAAGGCTTTTGTGAGTGCCAATCGTTTGGAAGATAAATTTGATGAAACAAAATTGTTGACCTATTGGGAAAACATTGTAGGCACAACCATTGCTTCCCGTACAACTTATTTGAAACTTAAAAAAGACCAATTGGTTATCAAGGTAGATTCTGCACCCTTGAGAAATGAACTATTGATGTCAAAACAAAAAATCCTCGAGTCAGTGAATAATTATATGGGCAAAGAACTAATCAACTCTGTACTTATTCAATGATA
>JBDNDT010000070.1:0-8692 GCA_046718985.1 Cytophagales bacterium | reverse complement strand
GTGCCGCCTGCACCCAATGTGTCTAAGCTTATGTCATCTATCCTAGCACCTATCCTATTGCTACCGTCTATCTCCACGCCTCCTTTTGCCGTGTAGCTGACCCCACCAGCGTCGTTAGCCCACTCTAGGCCATCGCCTGCCGTGTTCACCTTCAACACTTGGGAAGGTGATGAGCTACTAAAGTCTATCTTATCCAAGGTCACCGCATTGACGGCCAGTTTATCGCTGGTCACCGCCCCATTCCCCAAATTCCCTGTCCCAATCTGACCAACTTGTAAAGAATTGTTTGCATCAAGATTGATAGTCAAACCATCTACCAACACATTCAACACATCACTATTATCAATTTCCAAGCCATTACCAGTATTGATAACCGCATCGGGAACGTCTTGTGCAACCCAATTTTGGGTGGTATTATCCCATGTCAATACTTGGCCGTCTTGCGCCGTTCCTCCTTGAATTTGATTGGGGTGGATAATTTTGTTAGTGGTGTTTAAACCCAATACTCCACTATTGAATGTAAACTGGTTTGGATCTGCCCTTAAACGAATTTCGTTTGGAGGATTTAACTCTATACCGTCTCCAGCAGTATAACTAAGCCCTCCTGCATCATCTGCCGGTGCCCATGTTGCACCATTCCACTTCATCACTTGTCCATTCGTTGCTCCACTTTGACTTATTTGTCCAGGATTAATTTCTAATTGATCTTCATTAATTTGCAAAACACCACTCAAATCATAAGAAAATTGTGGGCTGGTTCTCAATGATATTTCGTTGGTTAATGCTTGTATCTGTACCCCCGAACCGGCTATATAATTCACACTATTTTCCGGTTGCGGCTCCCATGTCAATGTTGTACTGTTCCACTTTAATACAAAACCGTTTGGAACAGAGCTGGTTTGAGTCAAACGGTTGATTTCTACAGGAGCTTGATTAATTGCTGTCAAAAATGCCGGATTAAACTCTAATCCACCTGTGATGGTGTTGATTTGAAATTGAGTGGGGTTAAGATTCAACAAAAAGGTATTTCCATTAAGTGCTAAGCCTGAACCTGCTTGATATACTGTTCCTTGAGGCAAATTCTGCCATGAGGGTGAATTATTGCTCCATGTGAGCACTTGATCTGATGTGCTCCCATTAGGCAAAGGAGCCCAAGTGTTGCCGTCAAAGTATAAAAGACTACCCGTGGTTTGTCCCGGAATATTTAGAGTGCTGTTTTGAGCGGTGTTGGCATTGTTAGAAAACAAGGCATAGGGAACACTTAACAATTGCGCAGTTCCCAGTGTGCCTGTGAATGCTGTTGAGGCAACATCCACCCTCAAATATTTTGGTCCGCTTGCCCAATTCACCGTAGAGAGATTGGCATTTGCTCCGATTTCGGCATTGAAAACCCCAAAGGTATTGGTAGTTTTAGCTTGCTGCTCAGAAAAAACAACCGTACCTGAAGGAGAACCATCCAAGATAGAAAATGTGACCGTAAGATTTTGATTAGCGAGAGGCTCACCCAAACCGTCTCGAGCAACGGCCTGATAATTAAATTTTTGTGGAGCCTGCGCCATCAACACAGACAGACTTAGGGCAAATAAGGCGTGTAGAGCTGTTTTCATCACTGGTCAATAAAGATATATCGAATACTAATTAGGCTAATTTAAACCAAACTTTGGCAAGTTAAAAAAACAATAGAAAAGAGTCAAACAGTTTTTTATTTTGAGGTTAGGATTGATGCTCTTTTTGGTGTTTTTGCATACAAAATTGTCTGAACCATGATTTGCTTGATTAAATGATGGGCATGATGTTGGGGAATATTGTCTGAACCATGATTTACAGGATTAAATGATGGGCATAATTTTTTTTCGTGGTTCGACAGTTAAAATTGTCTGAACCATGATTTGCTTGATTAAATGATGGGCATGATTTTTTTCGCTGTTCGACATTTTTCGCTGTTCGACATTTGCAATGTCGAACCACAGATAAAAATCGGATTATAATCCGAAATAACAAACCCCATATTCGACATTTGCAATGTCGAATATTTTGTCTGAACTATGATTTGTGTGATAATAAAATGATGGGCTTAATTTTTTTACAAATTTAGGAGTAAAAGACATTTTTCTGGCTACTTGTTATGTCATTTCTTCTTTTAAATTCTCCGTGAAAAAATATATTCAGGTGGTCTTGCAGTAAATTTATGACTCAAAAAGTAAAGACATACTCAAAAAGGGTTTGGTCTTGGCGATTTACCTAAAGAATATTCGTTAATGATAAAGTTAATTTGAAATTGAACCATTAATAAAGTTTGATTGAATGCCTTGTATCCCATAGTTAGAGATTATCTTTAGTTCAACCTAGGGTTTCTTTCGAGCTTCAAGTCTCTTAATGTTGGAGATTTTACATTGATTCTAAACATATAAGTCATGAAGGGAGAAAAAGGTGACCAGCTGAAGTTCATGATCCAACAATGAAGGTCTTTGAATATATTCATGTTTGTGGCTGTTCCTTTTTTCTGAACAATGTCATAACCGGTCACGATATTAACACGCCAAGTTTCGGTTAGTTTCACATCTCCTGAAATGTTAATGGTTTGGGTGACTGTTTTAGGGGCTAAACCGATTTGGTTGTAGATATAATTGTAGGACAAACTGGCGTTCCAAGGCAAAGAAAAATCCATATATCTAAGGTGTGGGTTGAAAGCTAAGAATGTTTCCATTTCAGGAGAATAAGTGGTTTTATGCTTCCAGTTGGGGTTTAAAGAGGTGCTTGCTGCCAAGTTCATTCCTTTCAATGCAGCAGGTTGACCGAGTTTGTCCCATAAAAGCTCGTTAGTTTTGATGTTTGTTGGTCTGGCAGGGTCAGAAGAAGTATTTTCATAAACATAAGGATCGAAACTCATAGTGGTGTTGATGTTGAAACGATTAAAAAACATGGTGCTGGCATTCAAGACGATGTCAGACCATTTCAAGGTGTCTTTTGCCATGTCATAATTTCCGTTGACGGAGATGTTTTCAAAAAGCTTTATTTTCTTAAATTTATTTTTCTTGGTGGTATCAGATTTATTTTTCACTTTCATTTCGATGTTGTTGGCGATTGTGTATCTGATCAATTGATTGTGTCTCCCTGTCGGTCCACCAAACACAAATGCATCCCCTTGAAATCTGGAATAATTGCGGTCTATATTGGTGTTGGTTCCGGAAATTTGATCATAAAACGGGAAAATGTTGGGATCAGTGAAGTTGGGTTGTGTGGAGAATCCTACGCTGGGTCTCACTACATGTCTAATTACGTCGATTCCTAATTTTCTAACAAATAATGTTCCATAAATAGTGGTCGTGACATCTGCACCAAAATCATATTGATACCAACGATTGAAACCACTGATAGTATCTATGACAACTGCTGTATCAGATGCCAAAGCAGAAAACCGTAAAGATCTGTCATACCAAACTTCTCTGTAATTAAATGTTGGGGTGAAGTTAAAATATTTAAGAAATCGAGTGGTTGAATTGACCCTTACGTCATGATTGATACCAAATTGCATGTTTTTTAGCATTTGATCTATTGCTAAAGAGTCACGTCTTTCTATTTTGGTTTTTACTTCGTCATCAGGGTTTGTGCCAACAAATCTAATTCCTCCAAGGGTGGCTTCATTGGCGAAACTCCTAATTCTGTTGTTTAGGCCTGTGTTGTAAGAAACAGCAATGTTCTTTAATAAGCTGAGTTTATTGCCACTCCAAAGATTATTCAGAGGTTTTTGTTGTCCCATGCTTAGGTTTATTTGAGGTAAAGTAAATTCTGATTCTCTTGTGCTCAAATTTTGTGAAAGTTGTAATGATGAATTAAGGTTGAATAGACCGTTAGCAATAGGTGTATTATAAGTAACAGATGACCTTACTGCGTTTTGAGTGAACTGATTTATATTAGTTGTATTTTGCCTGTTAAACCTCGAAGATCCTGCGTTTACATTAGCAGTGAATCTTCCCTTTTTGAGATTTGAAACATTGCTATGGTTCCAAATCAGCCAATATTGCCTTCCTTGCCAAGTTCTTGTCCTGCCAAAACCTGTAGCGATATCACTCATGTCGAAGTTCAATGCGCCTTGGTATTTGTAACGTTTTCTATAATCTAATGTCGATCTTGAACGGTAACCACCGTTGGTATAAACATCTGAGACTACTTTCAAGCCCATGTAGTCATTCACTGCCCAGAAAAACCCAAGTTCAGAAAAGAAGAAACCTGCTTCTGTTGATTCTCCATAACCGGGAATTAAAATCCCTGATGTTCTTGATTTTGGCACCGGAAAAAACGCAAAAGGTAGAACCAAAGGAGTAGGCACACCTTCCACCATCAAATATCCCGGTCCGGTGATGATTTTCTTTTCAGGAATGATTTTAATTTTGCTCACCACCAATCCAAAATGCGGGTGTTTGTGGTTGCATGTGGTGTAAACAGCATTGCGGATGAAGAGTTCATTATCAGGATTTTTTTTAATTTTCTCTCCTAAAATATATCCATCACCTTGTTTGGTAGCTGCACCATAAATGATGGCTTTTTTTGATTTAATGTGGTATTTAATGGAGTCCATTTCATACACTTCCCCCTTATCTTTGAACTCAGGATAGCCCTCATATTTTCCGGAAGAATCATTGATGATGCCTTTAGCCTCTACTTCTTCTTTTGAATAGTCTATCATGATTCTCTCAGCTTTCAATGCCATTTGACCATAATTGACGTGGGCTTTACCGAAAAGATAAACTTTTTTATTTACGACATCAAATCTTATGGAGTCTTCACATCCATAATTAACTGTTGTTTCAAATGCACTTTTTTTGGCTTTATCAGGTTGAGCCACAACAGTGGTATCATTTTTGGTTAATGATAAAGAATCGGTTTGACCAAACAGTGAAATCACCGTCAAAAATATCAACCCAATGCAAAATTTAAATTTCAAAACTGCTAATTTTTTAATATTTCGAAAAAAATGGAGAAATTTACGGTGCGAATTTATTCCAATAATCCCAAGCTTTGTGAATCTGTTGAAAAATATTCTTGTATTACCCTTTTTGCTGTTTGCAATTTTCGTGCTAAGTTCACTAAAACCCGAGCATAAACAACAAAAATTTAAGTTAAAAAAAGTGGTCTTGGATGCCGGACATGGCGGAAAAGATCCGGGTTGTGTAGGCAAAACTTATAAAGAAGCTGAAATTGCCTTGAAAGTGGTGCTGGAGTTGGGCAAACTTATCAAAGAACAACATCCAGATGTGGAAGTGATTTACACCAGAAAAGAAAATAAATTTGTCGAGCTTGGTGAACGAGCGAACATCGCTAACAAATCAAACGCAGATTTGTTCATTTCTATTCATTGCAATGCTTCACCCAACACAGGTGTGAGAGGAACAGAAACTTATTTCATGGGAATGCACAAAACAGATGACAACCTAGATGTTGCAAAAAGAGAAAATGCAGTTGTAATGCAAGAAGAAAATTATCTTGATAAATATGATGGTTTTGATCCTAGTTCACCGATATCACATATACTTTTTGCTAATTATCAAAATGCATTCTTATCAAACAGTTTACATTTTGCAGAAAAGGTTGAAAAAAGAATGAGTGAAAAAACAGGACTCAAATCCAGAGGTGTGAGGCAAGCCGGATTTTTAGTGCTTTGGAAAACAACAATGCCCAGCACATTGGTGGAAATTGGTTATCTTTCGAATCTTGAAGAAGAGAAATTTTTAGGCAAAGCTGAAAATCAACTTAAAATAGCTGAGGGAATTGCTAATGCCTTCACAGATTACAAAGAGTCTCTCGAAAAAAGAATGGAAGATTAATTTGTCGCAGGTATGGAAGAGGTTTTAGATGAAAACAAATTAAAAGCCCTTGTTTCTTTGCTTTCTGATGAAGATGCTGAGATTTTGAACCATGTTCAAGAAAAAATCTTGTCATTGGATGCAGAAACCATTATTCCTTTTTTAGAAAACGAATGGGAAAGTAATTTCAATCCTGAGGTTCAGAGAAGAATCGAAATCCTCATACACTCATTGCAGTTTGAAACCTTAAAAAAAAGGCTTTTGGCATGGAAAATGACCAACCAACAAGATTTGATGGAAGGCATTTGGCTCATTGCCACATATCAATATCCTGATTTGGAATTGAGCAAACTAAAAGCAGAACTCGAAACCATTTTTTATGAAGTTTGGCTTGAAATGCAAAATGAATTCAGCCCATCAGACACCATAAAATTGCTCAACAATTTATTTTTTGGAAAACTGAAATTCGCCCCCAACTCAAAAAATTTCCACTCACCGGGGAACTCAATGATTAATGTGGTGTTGGAAACCAGAAAAGGAAACCCTATTTCTTTATGTGTGATTTATATGATGATTGCACAAAAACTAAAACTTCCTGTTTATGGGGTGAATCTACCCAATTTATTTATTCTCACTTATAAATCACCTGAACACACATTTTATATCAATGTTTTCAACAAAGGATTGATTTTCTCAAAATCTGACATTGACAATTATATAGCCCAATTAAACATCAGTCCTCAACCAACATTCTATGATCCTTGTCAGAACATTGACATTTTGGTTAGAATGTTAAGGAATCTGATTGTTGCCTTTGAAAAAAACGGAGAAAAAGAAAAAGTTGAAGAAGTAAATGAATTGCTCGAAGTGCTGATAAACAGTCAGTGATTGGTTAACTTTTTAAAAAAGATACCAATTTGACGCAAATCAAATAAACACAATTATTAGGTGAAAAAACTTCTACCTTGATTAGAAGTTTTTCCGAAGGGCTAAAACTATTTTCCCAAATTTCCTAAAATAGGAAGCATCCAATCCGAAGGAATATTATCTATTCCGTCAGATAAAATCCCTTGCCAATATTCAGAAATTTGCTTCACATCGTCTCTTTCCAGTCTGTATTCTATCAAAGAATGAGAATTTGCCGGATAAATAGCAATGTCTAATGGAAAATCTACATCATTAGCACTCACACGGGTTGAATCAAATGATAAAAACCCTGAGTTACCAATGATGATGAATGGAGAACCTGATTCTTGTCCGATTTCAATCCAATTTCCTTCAGGGTAAAGCAAATAAAGTTTGTGTTCCTCATCCTCTTCCATTTGTCCTCCGATGATGGTGTTGAGGTTGAACTTCAAACCTGATTCTTCTAAATATTTTTTATCTTCTTTTGCAACTTGCCTCAATAACTCGGCAAAAGTATTCACCATCTTATAGAGCTTATTGTGTTGGGTGCTTTTGCTTTCCAAAATTTCTTTAAAATAAGTGAGTGTTTTGTCTCTCACTGATCTTAAACCGGAAGTCATCAAAAAAACTGTTCTACTATCATTATTGTAGCTGAACATTTTTTTCCCTGTTGAACATTCGTTTCCTGAGGTTAGGCGAGTGTCTGCCATTGCCACAATTCCCGATCTAGTTTTGATTCCCAAACAATAAGTCATGATGCTGATTTTGGCACAAAAATAAGGTTTCGAAAATGAAAAGGAAGTAAAATTGGTTTTTTGTTTAGATTTGTGTCATTAAACCCAAGAAAATGAAGAAAGAAATCGTTTTTAGTGCAAATGCTCCAAAACCTATCGGACCTTACAGTCAAGCAGTGAAAGCCGGCGGAATGTTGTTTGTGTCAGGACAAATCGCTTTAGATCCTAAAACCGGCAATCTAATTAATGCCGATATCAGGGTTGAAACCCAACAAGTTATGAACAATATCAAGGCAATCCTCATCGAAGCCGGTGTTGATTTTAGCCATGTGGTAAAATGCTCAATCTTTGTGAAAGATTTGGGGAATTTTTCAGTTATCAATGAGATTTATGAGTGTTATTTCGATCAAGAAGCTCCTGCAAGAGAGACCGTAGAAGTTTCTCGATTGCCTAAAGATGTGAATGTGGAAATTTCATGCGTCGCTGTAATTTAAACATTCTATAGGCAAAGTTTTAGAAATGACAAAAATCAATTGTTCAAACCAAAATTTTGTGCAATTTTGTCTTCTCGTTCATTTTTGCACAAACAAATTTTAAGATTATGATTGCAATCGCAGACAGTGGCACCACCAAAACAGCATGGTTGTTTGTTGACAAAGCCAACAATAAGACATTCAATTACAGGTCAATAGGTTTTAACCCTTACTATCAGACACCTGATGACATCCATAGCAATTTGGTAAACGGTCTGATTCCCAACCTAGAATTTTCACACGAAAAAGTGGAAAAAATATTTTTATACGGTGCCGGCTGTGAGTTGGAAGAAAAACGAGCAGAAGTAGCTAGTGGTATAAAGAGGTCTTTTCCTAAAACAGAGGTTTATGTTTATCACGACCTTTTGGCAGCTGCAAGAGCATTGTTTGGCGATGAAGAAGGTATAGCATGCATTTCAGGAACAGGCTCAAACACCTGTCATTACGATGGTAAATACATCACTAAAAATGTACATTCTTTGGGATTATTTTTAGGTGACGAAGGAAGTGGAGGTTATTTAGGGAAACTTCTCATTAAAGACTATGTTAGGAAACAACTTCCTGAACATCTAAATGAGGCTTTTGAAAAAAAATACAGTGACAGAACTCCTGAAATTTTAGATGCTGTTTATATCAAACCTTTCCCAAGCAGATATTTAGCTTCTTACACTGTTTTCCTTTCAGAAAACATCAATGACCCTTATGTTCAAGCTTT
>JBDNDT010000007.1:0-18592 GCA_046718985.1 Cytophagales bacterium | reverse complement strand
CTAGAGGGTAACAAGGTGTTGATTTGTGAGGTGAAGTGAGTTTCTTTTACAAAATCTACTTTCAATTTTATTCTTAGAATTATTAATCTTTTAGATTATTCAAAACTTAGCTATAAACTGGATTTGAATGGTTGTGTTTTAAAAAGTGTAGTGTTTCAAAAAGTGAGTATGATTTCCAAAAATAATATTTAAAATTTCTTTTGAAGAAAACCCAACATTGGCAAAGAAAATTTTTAATCTTAATATAGGTTGTTTTACTTTTTTTCTTTTTCAAAACAGCAAAATATTAAATCATAGCTATCATAAAGTTAATTACAAAGAGATATTATCTTTTTGGTTAAGATTTCAAACTCTTCATAGCTTTTTTGAACGGCATAAACATGAGCGCCAATTGCTCCATCTGATGGTTTCAATAAAAATATAGGCTTATGTGATTCCATTGACATAGGAGCTAAACTTCGATAATGTTTCAACAAGGCAATGCAATATGTATCTAGTTCAACAGATTTAATTTCTGATTGATTTTCTAATACAAATTCAGAAAAAACAGAGGGTATCCTATTTGCCCATCGCAAATAAGATTTAACCGGACGACTTTCTTTTGCCGAATACTGCATAACTATATAGCCAATGGGAATAGATTTATTTGTTGGTATTTCAAATGAAATCTTATCCGGTCTTTGCTCTAACCGTTGATTCCAATCTTTCTTCCATTTTCTTAGGGTCTGACCTAAGTTTTTAATTCCCTGAAGTGAAAACAAGTCTGATGCAACCGGCATAATTAAATAGTCTGAACTTATGGTTACTGCTCTGTTTATAGCACCCAAATTCGGACCAACATCTATCAATATTATTTCAGCATTAAATTTATTTGCTGCATCTTTAAAAATGGTATTAAAAATACTTGTTAACCTAAAAGAATAACTATCACCTCCTAGTGATTTTAACCAAGCATCGCTCAATTTATCTTCAAATACTGAAAGTGATAAATTTCCAAGAATTAGCCCTAGGTTTTCATTTATTTGCTCTATATGTACCGGTTCATAAGGGTCTCCTGATACAACCGGGTTAATAGAGTCAAGAATAGTAATAGACAAGTTTTGTTCATAAATCTCCTCTAGTCTTTCTGTTGATAAAAACATTGAGGTCAAATTTGACTGTGGGTCTAAATCAATCGCAATTGTTTTTATCCCAAGTTCTGAGAGCATCCAGGCTACGTGATAAACAGTTGTTGTTTTGCCAACACCTCCCTTATTATTGAAAAATATAATTGACTTCATATCACCAATTGGGATTTATAGAAATGGATACTTTAAATTTCGTTCCCAATGTTAAATCAAAATCAGGTTGCCCATTCCCGTTCTTTGTTAATTCATCTATTGCCCTTCTCTCGCCATAGTTGAATCTGTTAACAAAACCCAAGGTTTTTAACGCCTCTGCAATAACCACATTTC
Source organism: Cytophagales bacterium (assembly GCA_046718985.1). GTDB lineage: Bacteria > Bacteroidota > Bacteroidia > Cytophagales > UBA9547 > JBDNDT01. The sequence continues at coordinate 17,138 of JBDNDT010000007.1, read as the reverse complement.
TATAGTCACTTGCATTGGGAAAATTCTGAGCATTTACATCACCGTACAAACCTCCAGGATTCAAAATCTCTATCCTGTTGGTAAATTCGTAAACATATATGGGCGAATTGGATTCGTAATTCCTGTGCATTATTGCATTCATTAGCAATTCTCTCAATGCCCAAAATGGATAATTTCTAACTGTTTCTTCTTGAAACGAATCATTCCTTACAGGTCTTTCTTTGACTACAATTTTTTTTATGAACTCATCAATGGAGAATAACTCTGTTATAAGAGCACCGGAAAATTTCTTATCAAAATCAACATCGCTATTCATTTCTTCGCCCTTAAACTTTACATATTGAATATATGCACCCGGCAAATAAAATTCAGGATTTAACCCAAACATTAAGACACCTGCATGGGTAGGGCAATTTTCTTTTAAATCAAAAAATCTAAGCGATGCTAATTGCTGCTCTAAACTTCTTCCGTTCTCTTTTAGCGTGTCTTTATCTATGGCTGATGGTAAATAAGTTGACTTAAACAATTCAACAGCAAGGTCTTCGATTGTTGCTCCTAATGCCGGCACTAAATCATAGGTTTTGGCATAGGAAGCCCTTCTTTCAGTCAAAATTTTCTCTTCCTCAACCGTAGCCCTATCTCTTCTTGGCCCTAAACGAATCCAACACCTGCCATCGTATCTAACAGGTGGATATGGCGATGGTGTAACCTGAACCACCACCACTTCTCCTTCGGGGAACTTAAAAACAGGGCTAACCACCAATGATGGTTGGGGTAATACATTGCCATTGCTTTTTACATTGCCAATGGCTTGTAAATCTTCATCAGTCCATGTCATTCCAGCTAAACTTCCGTCATCATTCACGCCTAATAAAATGTATCCGGGTTTTTTGTGATTAGGAAAGTCATTGGATAAAGCACAAACAGCAGGACCTAATTTATTTTCTTTAATTGAAATAGTCCTTTCAATTAAATCACTTTCCATGTCGGTCAACAATGCTTTAACTTTTTCTTCCGTAATCATATCCTTGATTTTTATATTTTTGTTTTCTGAAACAAGTCTCGCACTATAAGCTAATTATCTTCAACATTCATCAACTCTTCAAGTTCTTCAATCTCAATGGGAATTGATGCCATCAAATCCTGATTGCCGTCTTCTGTGACCAATATATTATTTTCTAACCTGATTCCAATTCCTTCTTCTTTGATATAAATTCCGGGCTCGACAGTTAACAACATTCCGGGTTGAAAGTCAACATTCCGGCTGCCAACATCATGCACATCAAGACCCAAAAAGTGGGAGATTCCATGCATAAAGAATTTCTTATAAGCAGTTTTTGGACTTGCAGCTGTAGAAATTTCTTCTTTGCTCAACAAGCCTAAATGAAACAATTCTTCTTCTGTTTTTTGGACAATCTCTTCATTATAAGCCTTGAAAGATTTTCCTTTTCGAATTAATGAAATGGCAAACTTTTGAATGTTTAAGACTGCCTGATAAACCTCTTTTTGTCTTTTGGTGAAAGTTCCGTTCACCGGAACAGTTCTGGTGAGATCTGCATTATAACATGCATATTCTGCACCAAAATCCATTAATAGAAGCTCTCCGCTTTTGAGCACTTGATTGTTTTCGTTATAATGCAAGACACATGCATTTGCTCCACCGGCAATGATGGGGCTGTATGCATGTCCGTTACTTCCATTTTTGATGAATTCATAAATAATTTCTGCCTCGACTTCATATTCGAACATGCCGGGCTTGATGTTTTTCAAGGTTCTTAAAAATGCTTTGTGTGTGATTTCAATTGCTTTGTTCACCCACAAAATTTCAGCCTCAGATTTCAACAGTCTTAAATCGGCCAAAATCGGACTCAATCTGCCATAAATATGAAGAGGATATTTTGATTTTAAACTTTCCAACAACCTCAGATCTTTGGTAGGGATGAAAATGGAGTTTCTAACATGTTCATTGGTGTTGAGCAAAATCACATCAGCCTCAAAAACAATTTGATGAAGCACTTGATCAAATTCATGAGTCCAAAAAACGGACTGTATTCCTGATGTTTTTTTGGCTTCCTCTTTGTTCAATTTTTTTCCTTCCCATGTGAGGGTGTGCTCGTCTGTGAAACGAATGAACAGAACTTCTCTAAAATTTTGTTCAAAATGATCTGGAAATAAGACCAAAATGGTTTCTTCTTGAACAATTCCGGTTAAATAAAACAAATCACTTGAGGCTTTGTGTGGCATTGTTCCATCTCCATTGGTAGGAAAAGTGTCGTTTCCTGATACAATTGCCAGCGACTTTGTCGGCATTTTAGCAACCAATTTGTTTCTATTCAAACAAAAAAGCGAGTTGTTATCAGGATCTTGGTGTCTTTTCATTTTCAATAGGCAAATGTTAAATAATCTAAATTAAGCAATAAAGTAGCATTTCCAAAAGTTTAGGTTTTTAAGTGTGGTTTATGATTTTTCTCAGAACTTTTAAAATTTTTTTTAGCTCAAAGTGAGCTACTGCTTAATTTGAGCTAAATAAATCAGTTTTTTTTTAGTTTCATATAGTTGATAACCTCATCATAAATGCCCGTCTCATTGGCAAACATTGCATAATTCTTGGCAGTGTTGAACCACTCTTGGGTGCTAGGTTTGTGTTTTTTAATGGCATTCAAAAGATCTGAGGTTTTCAAAGGCTGAGGAATGCCGGTTTTGAAAGAATCGGAGAGTTTAGACTCAATGGCTATATCTACCACTGCTTCAATGTCAGCACCCGAGTAAAACTCCGTTTTCTTTGCCAACTCTTCAAAGTCAATTTTTTCTTGGGGTTTATCTTTCAACTTCAACTTGAAAATCACTTCCCTACCCTTCATATCAGGCGGTGGAACAAAAATGATTCGGTCAAACCTTCCCGGCCTTCTAAAAGCTTGGTCAAGATGCCAAGGCGCATTGGTGGCACCTAAAACCAAAACTCCATCATTGGAAGATTCAACACCATCTAAATCCAGCAAAAACTGATTGATTAAATGCCTTCCGGCAGATTGCTTCATGTCATTTCTGCTGGCACCTAAAGCGTCAATCTCATCAAAAAACAACACACTGGGAGTGTGTCTGCGTGCCAAATCAAACATTTCATGCAAATTCTTTTCGCTGTTGCCAATCCACATGTCTAAAATGTCATTCAAGCCAACAGAAATAAATTTGGCATTCACCTCACCCGCTGTTGCCTTGGCTATGAATGTTTTGCCACATCCGGGGGGACCGTAAAGTAAAATTCCACCTCCGGTCTTTTTGCCATAAGCCTTGTACAAATCAGCATGTTGCAAAGGTTTAATGATTTTTAAGTCAATTTCATTTTTGACCCCATCCATTCCACCTACATCTTCAAAAGTGATGATGGTTTCGCCTTCATCTTCTAAAATATCATTTAAAAAATCTTCATCAGGACTCTCACCTGCATAGTAATTGGGCATTCTAAACTCTTGGTCAAGCTCGGGAATGTTGAAAAAAGGTTCATTTTCCAACAATCTCTGATAAACATTTCTGCACTTTTTGATTTCTTTGTTTTTGAACAAAACAAGACAATAAAGCCTATACCAATCAAAATCATAATCCTCGCCCATCTCTTCGATTTGTTGCTCAACCAAAACCAAGCATTTTCCGAATTGCCCTAACGAATAGAAACATTCTGAGAGCTTGAATTTATCCGTTTCATCATTTTCATGTTGAACCAAGACAGAAAAGTGTTCTGAAGCTTCTTCGAACAAATCTTCTTCAAAAAGAAGATTGGCCAAATTTCTTCTAAACAAGTTGTTGTTTGGAAAAAGCTCGATGGCTTTTCTAAGGTCTTCTATGTTTTTTTTATTATCCATGAGTTTAAATATCAATAATTTACCAATTTGGCTTGAAGTTTTTTTTCGCTAACCATTCAACAATTCACCCTGTCAGCCAAAAGATATTCGTTTTTTTTATGGTTGTAAGAGTTCATCATTTCAGAAATATAGCCTGCCAAAAACAACTGCACGCCTACAATCACAGCCACCAATGCCAGATAAAACAAGGGTTGCTCTGTCACATCTCGAACGGGAATTCCCATTTTAGATTTGTAAAACTTTTCAACCACCAACCTCATCGTGATGCTGAACCCGATGATGAAACTCAACAAACCCCAAGCCCCAAAAAAGTGCATAGGTCTTTTTCTGAAACGGGTCACGAAGGTGATCGATAGCAAATCCAAAAAACCATAAAGAAATCTTTCTAAGCCAAATTTGGTTACACCATATTTTCTGGCACGATGTTCCACCACTTTTTCCCCAATTTTTTTGAAGCCATGCCATTTGGCAATCACCGGAATATAGCGGTGCATTTCACCATAGATTTCAATTGACTTCACCACTCTATGTTGGTAAGCCTTCAAACCACAATTGAAATCATGCAAATGAATGCCTGAAAAATAGCGTGTCACAGCATTGAAAAGTTTTGTAGGGATGGTTTTGCTAATGGGGTCAAATCTTTTCTTTTTCCAACCTGAAACCAAATGATAACCCTCTTCAACAATCATCGCATACAAACCCGGGATTTCTTCTGGACTGTCTTGCAAATCGGCATCCATAGTGATGACCACCTTGCCGGTTGCAAGTGAAAATCCGGTGTTTAAGCCTGCTGATTTTCCGTAATTCCTGTTGAAGCTGACAGCTTTAATGTTTGGATTCTTTTTAGCCAACTCTTGAATCACCTCCCATGAACGATCTTCACTCCCGTCATCCACAAAAATCAACTCATAGGTTTTTTCGAACTTTTGAAACACTGTTTCAATCCATTGGGTAAGTTCTGGAAGTGACTCTTCTTCATTGAACAAAGGAATAACAATGCTGACTTCGAAGTTATAATTCATGATGCTTGGTTTTTGTCTTTAGGGGTTCTCATGATGAAAGAAAGCATCAAAATCGGAAAGCTGCAAGAAATCAACAAGGCCAACCAACTCACAAAAACCAAAGGAATAGGTTCAAAAAAAACCTTTCCCAGTGAGGCAATTTGTTCCAGTTCTTGTTCGCTAAAGCTCTGTTTCTTCAACATTTCCATTTGAAAATCCATGATTTTTATTTTCTCTTCCGGTCTGATGAAGTTGAGATAAGCCGAGGTGTAAACGCTGTAAACAAAACCTCCCAACAACACCGCCAAATATCCAACTTTGAAACCTTCAACAGTTCTGAGACTTCCTTGTTCTTTTCTATACTCAAACAAGGTATAAAAAATCCCTAATGCACATACCAAAGACTGATAATTGTTAGACACCCCTCCTTGTGTTCTCAGAACAAAATCTAAAAACAGATTATATGCAATCAGAATGCCGGTGAACACCAATGCTCCTTTCCAAATCGTTTGATTTCTAATCATCTTTTATCAATTTTTCTCATTGCCAAAGCTGAAAACAATGCCGCAAAAACCGGCAAAAAAGCTGATGCCATCATTTTTTGGAATATATCATGAAAAACAACATCTCCGGGACTTGACTTCATCATCAGCGTAATTTTTTCTTGGAATTGCTCTTCACTCATGTTTTCAAGGACTTTTGATTTGTTGGTTTCCATGTTCAATTTCAATGTTTCCAGATAATTGCTCAACACAGCATTTGATTTATTCTCTAAAATAACATAAAGAAAAACCGAATAAAGGGTCAACGAAAAAATCAAGACACCAAAACCAACAAAAATCCCCTGCCATAGGTGAAGATAACCATGGTTGAAATAAGACCTGAACAGCCAAACCGAAAAAACAATGCACACAATCAAAATCACAATATCTAGACCGTGGGCAGGACTAGCCAATGGATTTTCTCCCGAAATCTTGATGGAATAAAAATTCAACACACTAGCTAACAAACAGGCAAAAGAACCTATGCCTATTGTTTTCAAAATATTCAATTCGTCAACTCTCATTTTCATGCTGATTGCAATTTTTCTTTCTCTTCAACCACATCTTTTTCAACAATCAAGTTTTCGATGATGAAAGTTTGACGACTTGGGGTGTTGTTTCCCATATAATATTCCAAAAGTTTGGGAATTGGAGTGTCTTTTTGCAAAATAATCGGCTCTAATCTTATGTTTTCTCCAATGAAACCTGAAAATTCTTCGGGAGAAATTTCCCCAAGACCTTTGAACCTAGTAATTTCAGGTTTTCCGCCTAGTTTTGAAATGGCGTCTAGTTTTTCTTGTTCAGAATAGCAATAAATCGTTTCTTTTTTGTTTCTCACCCTGAACAAAGGTGTTTCTAACACATAAAGGTGTCCATTTTTCACTAAATCAGGAAAAAACTGTAAGAAATAAGTCATGATTAACAACCTGATGTGCATTCCATCAACATCAGCATCTGTAGCAATCACAATTTTATTGTATCTCAAGCCGTCTAAACCGTCTTCAATTTGCAAAGCATGTTGCAACAAATTGAACTCTTCATTTTCATAAACCACTTTTTTGGTTTCGCCATAGCAGTTTTTTGGTTTCCCTTTCAAACTGAACACGGCTTGTGTTTCCACATTTCTGGCTTTGGTGATTGAGCCTGATGCAGAGTCTCCTTCGGTGATGAAGAGTGTAGTATCAAACTGTTTCTCGTCTTTGCCATCACCCAAGTGAAAACGGCAATCTCTCAATTTTTTGTTGTTAAGATTTGCTCTTTTCGCTCTTTCATTTGCCAGCTTTTTGATGCCAGCAATGTCTTTTCTTTCTCTTTCTGACTGCATGATGCGTTTCAACAAAGCATCAGCAACTTGAGGGTTTTTGTGTAAAAAATCATCCAGTTCTTTTTTTACAAAATCATTCACAAAAGTTCTCAAACTAGGCCCGTCAGGCCACATGTTGGTAGAACCTAATTTGGTTTTAGTTTGCGATTCAAAAACAGGTTCTTGCACTCTAACTGCAACCGCTGCAACAATAGAGGCTCTGATATCGGATGCTTCGAAGTCTTTTTTGTAAAACTCTCTAATTGTTTTCACGTAAGCCTCGCGAAATGCCGCCAAATGTGTTCCTCCTTGTGTGGTATATTGTCCGTTTACGAATGAATAATATTCCTCTCCATATTGATTATTGTGGGTCAAGCTCAACTCAATATCTTTCCCTTTCAGGTGAATGATGGGATATCTTATTTCTTCTTCATTGGTTTTGTTTTTCAATAGGTCAAAAAGTCCCTTTTCTGAAAAATATTTTTTTCCATTAAAATTGATAGTTAGTCCTGAGTTCAGATAAGCATAATTCCAAAATAAGTTGTCAAGATATTCAGGAATAAAATGATAGTTTTTGAAAATTGTGTTGTCAGGAACAAAAACGGTGTGAGTGCCATTTTTTTCATTTGTAGGTATTTCATCTGTTTCTTTGATTAAGATGCCTTTTTCAAACTCAGCGATTTTGGTTTTCCCATCCCTCACTGATTGAACTTTGAAATAATGCGATAAGGCATTTACTGCTTTTGTACCCACACCATTCAAGCCTACTGATTTTTGGAAAGCACCTGAGTCATATTTACCTCCTGTATTTATTTTAGAAACACAATCTATCAGTTTCCCGAGAGGAATTCCCCTTCCATAATCTCTGACTTCAACTTTGTGTTCTGTGATTTTGACCTCAATCTGCCTGCCATGACCCATCATGTGTTCGTCAATCGAGTTATCAACCACTTCTTTCACCAAAATATAGATTCCGTCATCAGCGGCAGAACCATCACCCAGCTTACCTATGTACATGCCCGGTCTGAGCCTGATGTGTTCGCGCCAATCTAAAGATTTGATGCTGTCTTCGTCATATCTCACCTGACCTATCTCTGCCATTCTGATTTTTTCCTCAAAACTAAGAAAAAATTCAGTGTCATTAGACAAAACCAATGGGTTTCTGTTGGATTTCAATGTTTAATGGTATGAGGTTTTTTCTGATAAAAAATTGTAACCATTATTTTCAGTAGGTTTTAAGCAAATAATCCGCTTGTTGACTTAGTCACTATTCTGTGTATTATACCAAACTTATTTGAAAATCACATGATGACCTAAAATTTCTTGGTTTAATTAGAGATGCTTTAATAAATTGACATTCTCAGTTTTAATCCTATAATCTATAAATACTTTCAAAACTTTATTGATGAAAGTCAAGAAACGACTTATACTTAGTCAATAAGCCTTAAATTCTTAATTTTATATTGTTTCTTTAAATTTAAGCGATAATTAGTGACAAAATTCCGAAATCAGGTCAATCAACAAATAGTAAAATCCACTCACTTTTATTCTTTCTCTAACATAAAATCTTTACTCACACTTTTGAATCCTGAGTTTTTTCCCAATTCAAAGGTTTCGCTTTTGGTTTTGTAACCACTTGAAACAACCTCTATCGTGTATTTTATTCCTTCCTGAAACACCAAAAGATATTTTCCGGTTACTTCCTCCGTTTGAAACAACCCGATTATTTCATTTGTGTTTGAATCTTTCAGCAAAATAGCAGAGTTTGCAATAACCTTAGTGCTTTCTGAGTCTCTCACTGTGCCTGACATCAACAATAAATCAGAAACAACTTCATCAGCTTGTGCCACATAAATGTCTTTGTCGCCAAAGCCATCCTTCCTCATGGTTGAAAAATAAGCTCTTTTTCCATCAGCCGACCAAGTGATATACAAATCGTCATGTGCTGAGTTGATGGGGTATCCAACATTTTTTGGAGCTGTCCACTCTTTTTTGCCTTCATCAAATTTTGAATAAAAGATGTCGAATTCTCCCATCCCATCATAACCCTTTGAACTGAAATACAACGTTTTGCCATCAGGATGAAGAAACGGGGCATCCTCATCAGCCGGGGTATTGATTTTTGGACCGAGGTTTTCTGCCTCTTTCCAAGTGCCATCAGGGTTTTTTCTGATAATATATAAATCCGTTCCTCCTAATCCACCTTTCCTGTCACTGGCAAAAATCATCACTCTTTCATCACTGGTGATTGTTGCGCTGGGTTCCCAAGCTGAAGAGTTGATTTTGTTGTCCAATTTTTTGGGTATGCTCCATTCAGTTCCATTAAATTCACTCATATACAAATCACCACTCGCCAACTCATTTCTTCTGCCACTTGTGTGCCTGTAAATAATTAGCTTGTGACCATCAGGGCTCAAAGCAATTGCAGCATCATTTTCCACTGTATTGATGTTGTCGCTGATGGGTTTTGGCGTTCCCCACTCTCCATTGCTTTCTTTGAATGAAACATATATGTCTTCATGGTATCTTCCGTCCGTTTCCTCAATCTTTCCCCCTTTACTGTCAGGTCTGCAAGAGGTGAAAATCAACATTTTTTCATCAGCAGAAACAATTGGGGCATATTCAGGATAAATAGTGTTGATTGTTTTGCCAATATTCTTGATTACAATATTGCTTTTTTGAGATGACATTTTTTGAGCCAATTTCAAACTTTCAATCTCTTTGTTGGTGGTTTGCATTGCTTTTTCAATTTTTTCATCTTTCACTGTTTTGAGATAAGCTTTGTATTTTTCATAAAATTCAAGGGCTTTGTCCCAACGGTGTTGATAATGATAGCACTTAGCCAAGAAAAAGTTCAAAGCGCCGGGATGAGCATTGGGAGATTTCAAACACTCTTCAAAAAAAGGCAAAGCCTTGTCATCTCTACCCATGTTGAAATAGCATAAAGCTATTCTGAATTTGTATAAAGGAAGGTTTTTGTTTGTCGAATCTAATCTTAGATAATTTCGCAAAGCCGAATAATACAAGCCCTTTTCAAAAAAATGCTTGGCTTCATGCTCAATTTTTTGGTGCTCATGTTTGTGATGATGGTGTTCTTGAGCATATAGTTTGCTTAAAACAAATGTCAAAATAAAAAAGACCAAAAACAACTTTGTAAAATAAAACCCCTTTACTGATGTAAGAAAAAAGTGCTTGTTCATGCCACATAACCTCGTTTGAATCGAACATTTTTCACAATTATACGTAAAATTGTATCAAAAAGATTTAAAATATAACAAAAACTAGTGAATGATTTGATGATGGATGCTCGAAGGGTTTGGTTAACTGTTTTTGTCACCTTATCTGCGCTTGTTTCAGCACAAGACGTTCAATTCTCTCAGTTTTACACAGTTGCCTTGTATCAAAACCCCGCTTTTGCCGGAAGTGCTCATTTCCACAGAGGCTTGGTGCACAACCGAATTCAATGGCCAAATTTAGATGGGAAATACACAACTTATTTCGCTTCTTATGATGGATACTCAAGAAGATATAAAAGCGGATTTGGCGCATATGTTATGCAAGATTACATGGGCAGCAACAACATCAGCACCTCAGAACTTCATCTGGTTTATTCTTATGAAGTAGAAATCAACAACAAATGGACATTCAGACCCGGATTGCAAGCAGGTTTAGGGCAACGATATCTTGACTATTCTCGCTTGAGATTTCCCCAAAATTATGATGACAACGGTTTCGTGCCCGGTTCAGGATCACCACAAATCAACAGTTTCATTTTCTACCCGGACGTTTCATCAGGATTTTTGCTTTACAATGATAACTTATGGTTTGGATACTCCTCCCATCACTTGAATAGACCCAATCTTTCCATGCTGAACAATATAGAAAGACTTCCTATAAAACATGCATTAACAGCAGGATATAAAATTATGTTGCACCAAAAAACAACCTTGAATTATGCCACGTCAGACCAAGTGGAAGTGAGCATCACCCCGACCATTCATTACAAGTTTCAAGGAAAGGCAGACCAAACTGACATCGGATTATATGGCATTTATGATTGGTTCTTATTCGGAATTTGGTATCGCGGCATACCTTTCAAAACCTATGAAAAAATCAGCTACGTCAACAACGAATCTATGATTGCACAAGTCGGTTTCCGATGGGACAGGTGGACATTCAATTACAGCTATGACTTCACCGTCTCAAAACTTGGCGGACCCAGACAAACCGGAGGCTCTCACGAAATGAACATAACATATGTGATGTTGCCCATCAAAAAACCACAAAAACCAACCAAAAGACTCCCCTGTCCGAATTTCCAGAAAGATATCATCTTAGAAGATATGAGGCATTGGTAAAATGCAAACCCATCAAAAACAATTGGTCACAAAGTCAAAATAAAAACGGTTTATAACCACGATGAAAACAATTTGATAGTTAATTAAATGTATAGAATACTGGCAACCTGCATAAAAGCGATTGTGCTTTCATGTTCTTATCTTTCATTTACATTTAAAAAAATTTAAACATAAAAACAAAAATGAACAACAACTAAAATTCTAATCGAACAACTTCTTGATATCTTCTTTTGAGAGATTTTTGAAGAAATTCTCTTCAGTTGTGATTAAATCACTTGCAATCTTCATCTTCTTTTCCTGCAAACTCAAAATTTTCTCTTCCACCGTGCCTCTTGTGATGAAACGATAAACAAACACATTTCTTTTTTGACCAATCCGATAAGCCCTGTCAATTGCTTGGTTCTCAGCCGCAGGATTCCACCAAGGGTCAAGAATGAACACGTAATCTGCTGAGGTTAAATTTAAACCTGTGCCACCGGCTTTCAATGAAATCAAAAACACTTTTACTTTTTTGTCATTTTGAAATTTCTCGACTTCTTTTTGACGGTCTCTAGTTCCGCCATCAAGATAACAATATTCAATGTTCTGCGATTCAACCCAATTTTTAAAGAGCTCCAAGTGTTTGACAAATGAACTGAACACCAAAATTTTGTGATCAGATTCAACGATTGAAGAAATCATTTCTGTCACCTCTTCAAATTTACCTGAACTATCAGCATAATCACTATCGATCATCAAAGGATGGCATGAGGCTTGTCTCAATTTCATCAAACCTTGCAAGATCATGAGTTGTGAAGAGTTGCCCTCTGTTTCGAAGACACTTAACAATTCGTTTCTGAAAGCTGATTTGATGCTGTCATAAAGCTTTTCTTGTTCTTCGGTCATGTCGCAATACCTCACTTGCTCAAGCTTGTCAGGCAGTTCAGTGGCCACTTGGTTTTTTTTCCTGCGCAAAATGAAAGGTTTGATCAGATCATAAAGTTTTTTTGACTGTTTAGAGTTTTGTTCTTTTTCAATCGGATTTTGAAAATATTTCTTAAAAAAAGCTTGAGTTCCCAACAATCCTGGATTGGCGAAATTCATCTGAGACCACAAATCTAAAGTGCTGTTTTCAATTGGAGTGCCTGAGAGCAATAACTTGTTGGCTGATTTTAGTTTAATCACTTCTCTAGTCACGTTGGTGTTAGGATTTTTAATGTTTTGTGATTCATCGAGAATGATATAATTAAAATAAAACCGCTGAAAAAGCTCTGAGTCAATTCTTGCAATGCCATAAGATGTGATCACGATATCATATTGCGAGAATAACTCTTCATTTTTTTCTCTTGAAGACCCAAAATATTTAAAAACCTTGAGCTTGGGAGAGAATTTTGCCGCTTCATTTTCCCAGTTGAAAATCAATGAAGTTGGTGCAACAATCAGTGATGTTCCTTTCTTTTTTTCAGCTTCTGATGTTAACAAAGCCAAAGTTTGGACTGTCTTTCCCAAACCCATGTCATCAGCCAAGCAACCACCTAAATTGTACTCACTCAGGAATCTCATCCAATTGTAACCCGCTTGCTGATAATGACGAAGTGTTCCGTTAAATGTATTAGGCAATTCATAATGAGTGATTTTTTCGAAATCTTTCAAGCCTTCCATTTTTTCAGAAAGTTTCACTTTTGCCCACTTATCATCTTGCAATTGATGGACTAAGGAAATATGGTGCTTTCTAAGTCTAAAAATATCTTGGTCGTTTTCTTCGTCCAAAAAGGCAAACAATTCAGAATAATGAGTAAACCACTCATCAGGAATCACAGCATTTTCACCGTTAGGCAATTCAAATTCTTTAATTCCTTTCCTGATATATTCTCTCAACTTCACAAAAGGTATTTTGAACTCACCGAACGAAACCATCACCTTGATATCAAACCAATCTCCATTTTCATTCACTTCTAAATTGATCTGAGAAGAGCCAAAAAAATATTTGTTCAAATCTTTCGGGCTTTGTCTGAACTCAATTCCTTTTTTTTCAAAGAAAGAGCGAGAAGAAGAGATAAATTGTATGGCTCTTTTTTTGTCTAAAACGAAATAACCTTTTTTGGCATCAATGTCAAATGTGCTTAAAATTTCCAACCACTCATTTTCGATTTCCAGGTTTCTTTTGATTCTGTAAAAAGTATAATTGTCGCCTTTTTTTTCCAGTTTCACATTCACAGCATTCATTGAACTCATTCCGAATGAAAAATTTCCATATTCAAATGAGACATCAAAAGTCATTTTTCCTGAATCAAAACTCACCTCAGGTTGTTCCATTTCATCAAGTTCAAGGGCAACCAATTGTTGCTTCACCTCTTGCAATTCTTTGAAAGTGAGCACCATCTTAGGTTTTGGCATTTCGGTGACAATATCAAAGCCAACTGCAAAAACATCATAATTCGCCACCAATTGGGTTACGAATTTTTCATAGTAATCATCTTCAATGCTTCTGGGGATTTCAATGAATTTTTTTCTTAAAAAAGGTCTCAATTTTAGACCATCCACATTTTTTTCAAATGCAAACAATTGATTTCCTAAAAGCATCCAAGCCGGATTATTATTCACCAAAACCGCATTTTTATATTGGAATTCTTTTTTCTCGCCTTTGAATTTGATTGTCGGGAAATAATGGGTGTTGTTTTCATTTCTTCTGAAGTGAAACAAAATACTGGCTTTTTCTTCTGAAATTTCAAGTTGTTTCCAAGTGGGTTCACCGTCAGTTCCCATTTCATACACTTTTTTATTCAGCAACAAGGGTAAAATCAACGCTCTTTTAGACTCCAAATAACTTTCAATCATGTTGAGAATCAACTCTTCAGTCTTGTGCGAGTTGAAAACCTTTAGGAAAAAATCTTCTGTTCGAACAACTCTTTTTCCTCCGAACTTTTTGGCTACAAAGTCTTGGGTGATTTCTTCACATAATTTGATGATTTCTTCTGTTTCTTTGTCGATGTTCTTGATAAAATCCTGCATGTTTTGCACCGAAACATGTTGGTGTCTCAACGTAGGTTTTCCTTTATTGTCAATTTCAACAGCATAGGGTTCAATCATACAACCCAAAAATTCATGTTGATAAATAGAAAATACAATCTCAAACGGTTTGCTGGGAGACACTCTCATCTTGAAAATTTTTCTTAAAAAAGGATGAAATATAGTTGCTTTTTGCTAGTTATGCAAATGTTGAAACTGATTCAACAAGAAAGTTGATAAAGTTTTTTTAAAAGACAGTTTTGTGTTTTCTTTACGTCAATAACTCATCCATCATGAACACCGAGACTTTTTCTTCATCAAACAAAATTGAATTGCTTGCAAGCAACATTGGCAAAATCATCAAGGGAAAAAACGAAGAAATCAAATTAGTCATTACATGTTTGTTAGCCAAAGGGCACATTTTGCTTGAGGACAACCCCGGAAGTGGAAAAACAGTGTTAGCAAAATCTTTGGCTCAGTCCATATCAGGAAAAGCCTCTGAAGGACACATAGATTTCAAAAGGGTGCAGTTCACCCCTGATCTATTGCCGATGGATTTGTTAGGGAGTTTCATTTTTGATGACACCAAGAAAGACTTTGTCTTCAAAAGAGGACCATTGTTCACCAACATTTTGTTGGCAGATGAAATCAACAGGGCATCACCTAAAGTTCAATCTGCACTTTTGGAATGTATGGCTGAAAATCAGATAACTGTAGGAGAATATACCCACAAACTCGAAAGACTATTTTTTACCATAGCTACCCAGAACCCCATTGAAAGTGAAGGCACTTATCCTCTGCCTCATGCACAGCTAGACCGCTTTTTCATGAAAATTTCTCTAGGATATGTTTCTGAAAACATAGAATTAGACATTTATAAAAGCTATCTTAACATCGCTGATATCGAAACTGCTATTCAACAAGTGTTGGGTTTTGATGATGTTTTGGAACTTCAAGCCCAAGCTGACCAAGTGTTTATTCACGAGGAAATTCTGATTGGCGTGAAAAACATTGTTTTTGCAACCAGAAACTCAAATGATATTCAAATTGGAGCATCCACAAGAAGCGGAATAACACTCATCAAATGTTTAAAAGCTTTCGCCTTGGTGAATGGCAGGAATTATGTGATTGAAGATGATTTAGCCAACATCAGCATTCCTGTTCTGCATCATAGACTGATTTTCAAAAACAAAGAAGCAAAGTTATCAGCCTTGCAAAACATTGTGAAAAAAGAAACAGAAAGATTGGCGAAGCTTAAAATCAATGGTTGAGAGAAATTAAGGATTTATATTTTTAGTTTTAGTTTTAAGGGTGAGGATTGTTTCCTTTTTAAACAAAATACTTGATTAAGTAGGTTCATTTATAAGTTTGAATCATATATGATTTAGCATTGAAACTCTTCTCA
This sequence comes from Cytophagales bacterium, assembly GCA_046718985.1. Classification (GTDB taxonomy): domain Bacteria; phylum Bacteroidota; class Bacteroidia; order Cytophagales; family UBA9547; genus JBDNDT01. The sequence goes on along the minus strand of JBDNDT010000007.1, from coordinate 1,681 downwards.
CTCATTCCTGTATTGATGCAACCAACTGAAATGTTTTTTTAAAATATCGTTTTTGTTGGTTTCTAAATGCTCTAAAAAAGCCTTTGACACCGGAGAAAGTTTTTTGTTTTTGTGCCAAATCAATTGCCAACTTGTTGCAATTGGCAGTTTTTTATATTCAACAATTTTCAAAGTTTTGGTTGCCAGCTCGTTTTTGATGCTCACCAAAGGCAAAATAGAATAACCCAAGCCGGCAATCACTGCTTGTTTCACCGTTTCATTGCTCAAAAGTTCTAATTTGACTTTCGGTTTAATGTCTTGTTCTTCAAAAAAATGCTCCATGGTTTGTCTTGTGCCGGAACCCTCTTCTCTGAAAACCAATGGAATTTTTGAAATATCGTCAACTTCCTCATCAAAGTTTTGATTAGCAACCAAATATAAGTGGTTTGATAAAAGAGTTATTTTCTCAATTTCAGGTTCTGTTGGTAGCAATGAAACTACACAGAAATCCATTTCATTTCTTTCTAAAGCTCTTAAAACTTGGGTTTTGTTGGTAACCTCTAAATTCAAGTCAACATGAGGGTTTTGTTTTAAGAAATCAGATAAAAAATAAGGAATTACATATTTTGAGGTTGATACACAGGCTATCTTCAATTTTCCGGTCAGCAAACCTTTGAATGCTTTTGTTTTATAATCAATCTGTTTCACTTCATTGAGAATGGAACGAGAAATCTCTAAAAACTCTTTCCCAAAATCAGTTAAATACAGTTTCCTTCCAATCACCTCATATAATGGAATATCAAAATTGTCTTGAAGTTTTTTCAACTGAATTGATACAGCCGGCTGTGTCATATGAAGCTGATCTGAAGCCTTTGTTATACTCGAATTATCTGCAACAACCACAAAAATCTGTAATTGATGTAAGGTGTAGTTCATAATAAAAACTAATGTTCTGCATCAAAAATATAAATAAAAAATTATGAAAACAAGGCCATACTTTTGCATTGTAAACTTTTTTAAAATCATGAAGAAAAGAATCACAATCGCAAAGGGTGACGGAATCGGGCCTGAAATCATGGATGCCACACTAAAAATCATTTTAGCCGCAGGAGCTGAAATTGAGATAGATGAAATTGAAGTAGGTGAAAAGGTTTATTTATCAGGTAACACTTCTGGTATTGCTAAAGAATCATGGGATATTCTCAGAAGAAATAAGGTTTTTTTAAAGGCCCCTATCACAACCCCTCAAGGTGGTGGCTACAAAAGTCTGAATGTGACCACTAGGAAAATGTTAGGTCTTTATTCAAATGTGAGACCTTGCAAATCTTTATATCCATTTGTGGACACAAAACATCACAAAATGGACATCGTGATAGTGAGAGAAAATGAAGAAGATTTATATGCAGGAATAGAACACCAACAAACTGACGAAGTGATTCAGTGCTTGAAACTAGTGAGTCGTCCGGGGTGTGAAAAGATTATTCGCTACGCATTTGAATATGCCAAAAGCAACAATAGAAAAAAGGTGACTTGTTTCACCAAAGACAATATCATGAAACAAACAGATGGCTTGTTTCACCAAGTGTTTGACGAAATAGGTGCAGAATATCCCGAAATTGAAAAAGAACACTGGATCATTGACATTGGTGCGGCAAAAATGGCAGACACGCCGGAAGTTTTTGATGTGATTGTCACATTGAAC